>DATGXR010000133.1:0-4011 GCA_035298825.1 Bacteroidota bacterium | reverse complement strand
GGAATAATGATCGCGATGCGATTCATGCCGTTGGCATTGGCCACGGCCCGAACGGCGTGGGGAACGCCGAGCGCCTCGGCCTGCTCTTTATACGAGCGCGTTGTACCGTAGGGAATCTGTTGCAGCTCGCTCCAGACGCGCTTCTGAAATTCGCTGCCCGGCAGCACAAGCGGAATGGTGAATGCGCGCCGACGCCCCTCGAAATATTCGGCGAGTTCGCGCGATGCCCGCTCAAGAACGGGATGCGTGCCCTGCAGCACCTGCGCGCGGAACCGTGTGGTGAGTATGCGAAACTGCGTTTCAAGCATGCGGCGGTCCGTGAATTCAAGCATGCACAAACCCTCATCGACGACGCATGCGGCCATCGGTCCCAGCGGCGTTTCAATGCGCATCATGGTGATTACCGCCTGCGTTCTTGTGTGCGAAGGCGGCACGCCGACTGTTGTTTTATACGTATCGGTAAAGCCGCTCAACGATGCGTATCCGGAATCGAATGCCGCATCGGTCACGCGCGCTCCGTCTTTGATCTTCCGATACGCCGCGTTGATCCGCAGCATCCGCTGATAGGAGTGGAATGTGATTCCATGATGCTTCTTGAACCATCGGCGCAGCATCGCTGGATCGATGCCGCGCTTGCGCAGCGTGTCGTCCCTGAAATGTAGAGCCGGCGTGTCGTTGAGTTCATCGAGAATCGTTTGTATCGCACGCGGCGTTTCGCCGGGCTTGTCCAGAGGCGAACACATCTTGCACGGCCTGTAGCCATGGAGGATCGCCTCTGTCGGTGTTGGAAAGAATTCAACATTTTCTTTTTTCGGTTTGCGCGCGCTGCACGTGGGCCGGCAAAATATTCCGGTGGTCTTGATGGCGGCAAAAAAGATCCCCTCGTACGAACTGTCCTTTTCGACAAGGGCGCGGTACATCACATCGTGTGTCATCACATCATCGCCTTTTTTCCTTTCAATATAGAAAGATGCGCATCGGGCGGGCAACCGAAAATTTGACAGGTAATTTATTTTTTTTTCAATTAGGGGACGCTTCAACGAAGGCCACCGTGTTGCGCAGAGGCGCGCGCGCATGTGAGCCTGCGTGAGTATGCTCATGCGCCTGACGTTCTTTGCGGACTGTAACAAGCGGATGACCATGCACACGATCATTCGATGCGCGCCTAGTCGACAAATTCGACTTCATGCAGACGGTTCACATCGACGCCCGTGATGCCGTCGTCCGAGCGCTGAAACATGTCGGCATATTTGGCGCCAAAGAGGATTTCATCGTACCTGTACGAGGAGCGCGTGTGAACCGATTGAAAGAACGTTTCATCGATCGCCGATAACAGAATGAGTATTTCCACTTCCTGGATTTTCAGATCCTCAAGGGTCATTCCCGCAAGCGGGCTCTGATCGTCGATCGGATGGACGATTGTCCAGTGGAGCGGAAAAAATGTGACACGCTCGCGATCCAGGCGAAGCGGATAATATTTGCGCGTGCGCCTGCCATCGAGCAATTCCATCCGGCTGTAGACGACAGTCGCAGTGACATCGGCAAGCTGATTCGAACGCTGATTGATGATCCGGAATTCGAACGCCGTACCGTCGCGAAACGGAGCGATCACCGCCTGGCGGCTGAAGAGAATTTTTGCCGTGGGACGCGAGAAGCGCGCAAAGAGCAGCCCCGTTGCAAGCGCGACGCTCAAGAGGCCGGTGAGCGCCTCGATGGCGACAATGATATTGGCCAAAAGTCCGTGCGGACTGATCGAACCGTAGCCGATCGTGGCCAATGTCTGGACGCTGAAGAAAAATGCGTCGAGGAAAAATTCAGCCCGCGTCGCGGCCATCTCGCCCGTGAGGCTGTCGGAACCGCACAGAAAATAAATCGAGCCGAAGACCAGGTTGATCACGATATAGGCCGCAACGAGAATCAGAAAGAACCGCGTCCACGACATCGTGAGGAATGCATGGTAGAGGCTCAGCGAGCGAAAAAACGGCAGCTTCGCGCGTATCACGTTGAAGCTGCCATCACGGTTCAAGAGCCGCTGGTTTGCCTGCTGGGATAAGCGAGAGCCAAATCCCAGGTCACGCGTATCGTCACTCAGCGCCGGGTCACCGCGTTGTTGATTGATCGATGTGTGTTTCATGTGTTTCTCTATTCACGAAAAAAATCTCTCTTCCGCACACGACAAAAATTCGTGTCCGGAGAGTGATTAAAGATTCAGTGTTTTCATGCCTGCTTCGCTATAGCGCGCTCCTGCGGCCACACCCCGGGGCGAAATCTCATCGATCCTCGAAAGTTCATCCGGAGTCAGGTGAATGGATGTTGCTCCAAGATTTTCTTCAAGGCGTGTGCGCGATTTCGTTCCGGGAATCGGCACGATATCATCGCCTTTGGCAAGAAGCCAGGCCAGTGCGAGCTGGGCGGGCGTGCAATGCTTTTGCTCGGCAACGCGTTTAATGTGCGAGACGAGCTCGAGGTTTCGTGTGAAGTTTTCTCCCTGGAATCTGGGCGATGCCCGGCGGAAATCATTTTCGGTGAGGTCTTCGATTTTTGTGATCTCTCCGGTCAAAAATCCTCTGCCAAGGGGACTGTAGGCCACGAAACCGATCCCGAGCGATCGCACAAGCGGCAGGATCTCGTCTTCCACATCGCGCGACCAGAGCGAGTATTCAGTCTGCAGTGCCGATATCGGATGCACCGCATGCGCCCGGCGGATCGTGGAGGGCGCGGCCTCCGACATTCCGAGATAGCGCACCTTTCCTTCTTCGACAAGCTGCTTCATCGCGCCGATCGTTTCTTCAATCGGCACAGATGGATCGACCCGGTGCTGGTAATACAGGTCGATCACATCAATCTGGAGCCGCCTGAGGGAATTCTCGCATGCCTGTCGGACATACTCAGGACGACCGCTGACGCCGCGTTTTGCGGGATCATCCGCGGAACGAACAATGCCGAACTTCGTTGCAAGCACAACACGCTCGCGCCTGCCTTTGATCGCGCGGCCCACAAGCTCCTCGTTATGGAAAGGACCGTACATATCGGAGGTGTCCAATAGCGTGACGCCGCGGTCGATCGCCGCATGGATTGTCGCGGTTGATTCAGCATCGTTTCTGTTGCCATAAAATTCGGACATGCCCATGCAGCCGAGTCCGAGTGTTGAAACAGTCAATCCTTGAGTGCCAAGCGTCCGCTTGTCCATTTCTTGTGCTCCCTTATATGGTGTGGTGTTCACACTGTGTAACACACGTTCAGCAGTGTCGGGTTTCATCTGTACCACCGCTCGCGTGTCAGCGGCATGGTGCTTCGGCCGTTGGCGGGTTTCACAAGCAGCGTTTGAAAAATTGAGTTGCGTCCTGAGGCGAAGCCTGCCGCGGCGCCGGCATGGTTGAGTCTCCAGATGCGATAGGTGGATTCATCGGTCAGGCGAACGGCTTCCGTGTGCGCGGCTTCAAGTCTATGGAGCCAGTGGCGGAGTGTCAACATGTAATGTTCGCGGAGCGATTCCACATCGCGCACTTCGAAGCCGCGCGTTTCGGCGGCATGAATCGTCGTGCTCAACGGCAGTATCTCGCTGTCGGGAAAAATATACTCGTCGCTGAATGAAGCGCCGTTTAATCTCACCGCATTGAATCCGCTTGAGATGCCGTGATTTAAAAATCTGCCGCCGGGAGTCAGGAGACGGTGTGCCCGTTCGAAATATTCAGCGAGCATCGTGATGCCCACATGCTCGACCATTCCGACACTGACGATTTTATCGTAGGCGGATGATTCATCCAACTCCCGGTAATCTTTCACCTCCACGCTCACACGGTCTGCGAGTCCTTCGCGTTCAATCCGCGCCTGTGCGTACTCGGCCTGAGCCTGACTGAGCGTGATGCCGTGCGCGCGCACGCCGTACGTCTTGGCCGCAAAGCAGATGAGTCCGCCCCAGCCGCAGCCCAGATCCAGCAATCGGTCGCCTGAGTGAAGATCGAGCTTTCTGCAGAGATACTCGAGTTTCTGTTCCTGTGCCGATTCAAG
>DATGXR010000132.1:0-18136 GCA_035298825.1 Bacteroidota bacterium | reverse complement strand
TCGAACGCGGTGACGAAGACGACGATCGGCATCTGCGCGGCCGGAATTTTCTGAAGCACTTCAAAGCCGTTCATCTCGGGCATCTGAATATCCAAAAAGAGCAGGTCGGGTTTCAGCGTGGTGATCATATGCACGGCTTCGAGTCCCGAGGCGCATTCGCCCGCGATTTCGATTTCCGCATGCCGGCTCAGGCGAAGACGGATGCCTTCGCGCGCATGGGGTTCGTCATCAATGATGAGTGTTCGAATCTTCATGGACAATCCTTTCAATCTCGAGTTTCACGGACTGCAGCTGACTGTTGCGCAATTGATCGATATCGGCGTCGCGTGCGAATTCGGAGGGTTCACCGCTGCGCGCCGGACTGCTGTTGCGCACATCCGTATCATAGACGGTCGTTCGCAGAAAATCGCCCAGCAGCGATAATATCCGATTGGCATCGCCGTTGCGTTTCTCGCGCACCAGCGCCAGGATGGTGGCAAGCGTCGTGAAGAGGAATTCCGGCTGAATCTGCGTGCGCAACTCACGCAGTTTTGTCTTCGCAAGACCGGCTTCGAGCTCCGCGCAGGCGAGTTCGTTCTCACGGCTGATGCGCCTGTATTCAAGCAGCGAGAAAAACAGAAGCAGGAGCACGTAGACGAAAATCTCGATCCAGACGGCCGGATTATTGAAGAGCCGCACATAGACTTCCGACACACCGCTGCCGGCACGGAGGCCAAGGAGTGTTGCGACGCCGAAGACAATCGCTTCGTGGACGATGAATGAGAGCGTCAGCGTGGCAAGATGCACACCGAGCCATCGGAGCGCGGTTGCACGGGAGAGCCTGACGTGAAGTGAATTCCAGTGCACACACGCCGCCAGGAGCAGGAAGTACCAGAAGTAAACGAGCCGCGCCGCAAGGATACTCAGGAAACCCGCCGTTTCGGGCGCCTCGCCAGCGACGGGAAGCGCGCTGATCTGGTACGCATTCAAACATGCCGCAAGTGTCAGCACCAGAAACAGCGGCAGATAGATCGTCGACTCGAAGGGCGGTCGGATTGAGCCGGAGCGATTGTCAACACGGCTACTCATGAGGCGCGCCTCCCGCTTTTCACGATCGCGAGCGGAATCGCAATTGTCACACGCGCTCCGCCTGCAGCCATGGTTTCGGTATGGAACTCGCAGCTTCCGCCGTAGAGGTGCTCGAGTCGTTCGCGCGTGATCGCGAGGCCGACGCCCTCCTTATTTTTTTTCCTTTTCGGCGCCGAGAATCCCGGTCCGTTGTCCTCCACTGTCAGCACAAGCGACGCACCGTTGATGCGCGAGGCAATGCGAATTTCTCCGGGCGACGCCTTCACGGCGATTGCATGATAGATCGCATTTTCGACGATGGGCTGCAGAAGAAACGACGGGATGATCGCATCGAGCGTTTCGGGATGGATCGATTCGGATACCTGCAGCTTGTCGCTGAATCTCACCTTCTCGATTTCCAGATAGTGTCCGATAAACCGAAGCTCATCGCGGAGCGTGACTTCCTGTCCCACAGGTTCACATGCAGTCGTGCGAAGGAATTGATCGAGCAGTGTGAGCATACGTTCAGCCTCCGCGTTATCTTCCTTGAGGATCAGCGTCGAAACCGTGTTGAGCGTGTTGAAAAGAAAATGCGGTTGGAGCTGGCTTTTAAGCGCGGCAAGCTGCGAGCGGACATACTGCGTCTTCAGCTGCATCCGGCGCAACTCCGACTGTTCGGAGCGGCGTTGATATTCAACGACGTGAAGTCCAAGCAGTATCGCAAAATAGACAATCAGGTCGAGCCACAGCCATGGATTTGTGAAGAGCCGCCAGTAAAAGAGCACGAAGAAATCCGACTTATCGGCAAGCACCGCAGTGGCAATGACTGTCGCGACTGCCTGCCTGAGGGCGATGATCGCAATGGGAAGGACAAGGTACAGCATGAGCGAGCGAATAACCGCACGGCGGTCGCCGCGTTCCAATCGGCTTATTGTCCAATACATCACCGGGACGAACAGGAACCAGTTCCACCACATGAACAGATTGAACGGGAGATGCCACCAGAGTCCGTATTGGAATTCCTGATTGATGTCGACGACGTACATATGCTGGAGCGAGCGCGCGACGGCGATAACGCTCAGAATAAACAACAGCGCTCCCGAAAGGTAGCCGTCGAACGAGTACCGCCTAAACCATGCAAATGCGCGTTTGATGATTCCGGCATCATCGAGAGTCATTGCCGGTTCATTCATCCTTCCGGCATCATCGAGTGTCATCTCCCGTTCATTCATCGCTGCGTGCGCACATAGACGCGTGTGATCCGGTCGAGTCCCGGGAAGCGTTCATCGAGCCAGCGAAGGCCCTTCACGCTGATTGAATCCTGAAATTCGGACGGCGCATTCCCGTATTTGCCTTCGAGGCTGTCGAGCGTGCTCATCCCTTCGACCACCTCGGCGATCGGCGGATATCCGATCACGCCCTGCGCATTGGTCGTATCGTAACGCGGAGAATTATTTCGGAGATTGATGAACAGCTGAGCCGAGCGCGTCGATGGTCCGCTTCTGGCGTACGACATGCGGCCGCGTTCGTTCTTTGCGATCACGGGTTCATCGGCAATACCGCGAGCCTCCCAGGCGGCGTCGACCGCGGAGTCGCCCGTGAGTCCGAACTGGACAAGCTTGCCCGGGATCATTCGGAAGATTGGCGCCCCGGCATGCAGATTTGCTCCGGCAAGCTCATAGAGCCTGTCCACACCGAGCGGCGACCATTCACGATGGGCCTTCACGACGAACTCGCCTTTTGTCGTTTCGAAGACGACAAGAAAACTGTCGGGCGCCTGCGCCATCGGCTGATTGGACGAGACAGCCGTTCGTTCGGGCGCATGGATGCACGATTCGAATCCGGCCGATGCCGCAAGCAGAAAGACAGCGGCCGGAAGCAGAAGCAACGATGCCGAAATGGATTTCATGAAAAATTCTTTCCCATTGACTTGAGTGTGAGCGAACGATGGACTTCTGGAATTGCGAAAGTTTTCTATATTATAGGAGTCACCTTATTCACAGCACAGAACGATACGATGGACATTGAACGCCGCTACGGAAAACTGATCAATTATCTGACTGATTACATCTACACGGTCACAATCAGGAACGGAGCCGTTGTCGAAACATTTCACGGTCCCGGATGTGTCTCGGTCACCGGGTACACATCGGAAGATTACGCGCAGCATCCCGATTTGTGGTACAGCATGGTGCCCCAGAAGGACCGGCACAAGGTGCTCGAGCAGGCGCGTCTTGCGCTGGCAGGCGAGGAAGTGGGTCCGGTGGAGCACCGCATCATTCACCGCGACGGCACGACGCGGTGGATCCGCAACAACATCATCGTCACAAAGGATCAGCACGGCAAACCGGTCGCCTACGATGGATTGATCAACGACATCACGCCGCTGAAGCGGGCGCAGGCCGCGGAGGCGGTAAAGAACCGTCAGCTCATCCAGGCCGAGAAAATGGCCTCGCTCGGCATTCTGGTCTCGGGCATTGCACATGAGATCAACAATCCGAATAATTTTATTTTGTTGAATATACAATTATTCCTGAAGATCTGGAAGGACGTGGCGCCGATTCTTGATGCGTATTATGCCGAAAACGGCGATTTTTCGGTGGCCGGCATCTCCTATCAAACATCGAAGGACAAGATCTCGCAATCGCTCGAGGGCATCCTGATCGGCTCGGAGCGCATACAGAACATCACGAAACGCCTCACCGATTATGCGAAAACGGATTCGGGAGAGCTCAACGAGGAAGTGGACATTAACAAGGTCGTCGGACTTGCCATTGTCCTGACCAATACGCTCATTAAGAAGTCGACCACGAAATTTTCAGTCGAGTACGGCAGGGATCTGCCGGTCATCCGGGGCAACGCCCAGCAGATCGAGCAGGTCGTGATCACGCTCATCACGAACGCATGCCAGGCGCTCACGTGCGCCGATGAAGAGATCACGATCACGACGTATTACGACCGGCAGCGCGGCAAAGTCCGCATCAAAGTGCGCGATGCGGGCGTCGGGATCAGGGAGGAAGATCTGAAATACATCATGAATCCGTTCTTCACGACCAAGCGCGATATGGGCGGCACCGGACTGGGACTTTCGGTGGCCGACAACATCGTGAAGAATCACGGAGGCACGCTCATTCTGAAAAGTGAACCGAACAAAGGCACGACCGCGCGGGTCTCGTTTCCCGTGACGCAGGATTAATTTTTTTTCGAATCGACAAATCCCATACATCCGTGACACAGAAACTCATCCCCCAGCATCCGATCCTTTTCGTCGACGACGAAGAGCATTTTCTTTTAAGCGTCGAGCTCACGCTCGTCTCGAGCGGCATCACGCATATCGAAACTTGCGCCGACAGCCGCCGCGTGCTTCCGATGCTCGCGCAGAAACCGTACTCGCTTGTCGTGCTCGACATCAACATGCCGTATGTCTCGGGCATGGAGCTGCTGCCGACGATCGTCGACACGTATCCCGGCACGCAGGTCATCATGATGACCGCCGTCAATGATATCGAGAAGGCGGTGGAGTGCATGAGGGAAGGCGCGTTTGATTACGTCGTGAAACCCGCCGACAATACACGGCTCGTCACGGCGATCAAACGCGCGCTCGAGCTCAATGAAGTGCGCGATGAGAACGAAATGCTCAAGCAGTCGCTGCTGCGCGAAAAGATCGAACATCCCGAGGCGTTCACAGATATTGTCACGCGATGCGCGACGATCCAGTCAATCTTCAAATACATCGAAGCGATCGCAAAGACGAATCTGCCGGTGCTCGTGACGGGCGAAACCGGAAGCGGCAAGGAGCTCTTCGCCAAAGCCATACACACATCCAGCGGCCGATCGGGGCAGCTCATCAGTGTGAACGTGGCGGGTGTGGACGATACGTTTTTTTCGGATACGCTCTTCGGACACCGAAAAGGCGCGTTCACCGGGGCGGAGATGGACCGCAAGGGACTCATCGAGCAGGCCGAGGACGGCACGCTCTTTCTCGACGAGATCGGAGATTTGAGCGTCGAGTCGCAGGTCAAGCTTCTGCGTCTATTGCAAAACGGACAGTACTATCCCCTCGGCTCCGACATCGCGCGACTGTCAAACGCGCGGATCATCGTGGCCACGCATCGCGACATCCGCTCGATGCAGGCGGGCAACACATTTCGTCAGGATCTTTATTATCGTCTCAAATCGCATCACATCATGATTCCGCCGCTCAGGGAACGGAAGATCGATCTGCCGTACCTCGTCGATCATTTCATCACGAAGGCCGCTGCCGAACTCGGAAGAAAGCGTCCGACTGCGCCGAAAGAACTCTACACACTGCTTGCGAATTATCCCTTCCCCGGCAACGTGCGCGAGCTTGAGGGCATGATCTTCGACGCCGTGAGCACGCACACATCCGGCATCCTCTCGATTGCATCGATACGGAAAACGATCGCCGAATATCAGCTGGAAAGAAATTCCGCTTCAACCACAAACGGATCATCGCAGCAAACGGACGAGCCCATCTCATTTCCGGGACGCTTCCCCACGCTCAAGGAAACGGAAGATGCGGCGATTGCAGAAGCGCTGCGCCGGGCGGAAAACAATCAGACCATCGCTGCAGAACTGTTGGGAATCTCGCGCCGTGCGCTGAACAATCGCCTCCGCCGCACTGATGAATGACAACAAAAACCGCTGCCCCACAGGAAATGATTGCCACATAGCTGCATAAAGCCACAGGACGGAGCATTCTCCATAACTTGTTATTATTAAATTAGTTACATCATCCTCCCTGCAGATTGGCGTATGCCGCATGCAGATTTGTGGCACCCTTTTGCATACCCCCACGCAACACCCAATTTCCTCTATCCCCTTTTATTTCAACTGATTACAGATTTTTTAAAATGTTGGCACTCTCTTTGCAGTTAGATAAGGCAGCGCAGCACATATCACACTACACACCAGAGGAAAGGAAACGACGATGAAAACTATGACTATCAAATCAGCAATGGTACTTGCAATGGCTTGCACATTCACATTCACCGCTTCGGCACAGCTTGCACCGAGCACCGCCCGGCAGCAGGAGATCCGTCAGGAACGCGTGCTTGAAAATTTTCGCGTCTCATTGAAAAGCGATTACCTCGGAGTGGTGGAAGGAACGATCTACAACATCGTGGTCTACAAGAAGAATTATCCCCAGCTCGATTATTCGGAGCTTGTTAAGGCGCTGAATCGTTCGTCGCTTGAGGATGAAAATGTCGCAGTGCGTTTCAAGGCTCATCTGGCCAGCCTCTACCTGACGCACGATGCGGCGATCGAGATCGTGCCGGTGACGAATCCGGCGGATCACGAATACCTCTTCAAGCAGATCGCACAGCAGCTTGAGACGAAGTTTTTGGTTGCACGGTAACACAAGCGACAGCAGGGCAGGAAGTAACATTTGTGCCGCGCAGATAGTTTATCAGCGGAAGAGAGCGCGTACGTGTCCGGCCAAGGCCGGGATCGATCGATGCAGCGTGAACGAATTCATCCTGACACGCACGGTAACTATCCGGCACTGACGCGCGAGATCGTCATACCAGGTTCGGAGCGAAAGAAAAAACGCACACGCCTTCATTCTCAACGAGTGGGGGCGTGTGCGTCTTTTTTAAACATCCTGCGGCGCTTCTTCGTCATCCTCAAGCGGAAGGCGCGGTGCGGATTCGGCGGCAGCGGCCGGCCGGTCCTCGGTGATTTCATCGGGCGCTGAAAAATATTCGGCGATCTTGGCCGCCACTTTTTCACCGACGACTTCGGAAAGCTGTTCCGGAGTCGCAAAGCGTACGCCCTGGACTGAGCCGAATGTTTCGAGCAGTTCCTTCGCACGCTTGCTGCCGATGCCTTTGATCAGATCGAGCTCGGTCTGCAGCGTGCGTTTGTCGCGCAGCGAACGGTGGAATGTAATCGCAAACCGATGGGCCTCATCTCTCACCTGCTGCAGCAGGCGCAGCGACGTGGACGATTTCGGGATCATGACCGGCTCGCTCTCGTGCGGAAGGAAGACCTCTTCAAGCCGCTTGGCGAGACTGATGATGGGCTGATGGTCCAGATCGAGCGAATGCAGAATCTCGACAGCGCTCGAGAGCTGGCCCTTGCCTCCGTCGATCACGATCAAATCGGGCATGAGCATTTGTTCTTCCTTGAGCCTCGTGTAGCGGCGGCGCACCACTTCGCGCATGCTTGCAAAATCGTCGATCTCCTTTGGCGCGACCGATTTGATCTTGAACTTTCTGTATTCGCTTTTTTTCGGTTTCCCGTCCTCGAAGACCACCATCGACGCCACGGTTTCAGTGCCCTGGAAATGCGAGATGTCGAAGCATTCGATCTTGCGCGGCAGCGACGTCAAGCGCAGGTCGCGCTGCAGCGACTGCACCGCATGGGGAATGAAATCCTTTTGCTTCATCTTCTGCAGCTTCAGTTCGTCGAGCAAAAATTTCGCGTTCTTTCCGCACATGCGCAGCAGCTTCGTGAGTTCCTCCTGCTCCGGCACGATGAGCGAGACCTTCGCCTTGCGCTGGGCCGTGAGCCACTCTTCGAGCACCGCCTCGTCTTCGAGGTGCACGGGCACGACGAGCTCTTCGGGAATCTCCGGCGCATCGAGATAATAGCGTTTCACAAGGGCCGAGATGAGTTCCGCATCCGGAACGGCTTCGGTGCCGTTCAGATAGAAATTCCGCCGTCCGAGCAGTTTGCCTTCTCTCACCTTGAAGATCACGCCGCAGGCATCGTCGGCTTCATTGGCCACGGCGATGAAATCGCGATCGTGCTGTTCGACGTCGACAACCTTCTGCTTCGACGAATACACCTCGAGCTCGCGTATGCGGTCGCGGTAGAGCGCCGCATCCTCGAACTTCATGGCGGCCGCCGCGTCTTCCATCTGCTTCTGGATATAGTCGATCACGACATTCGTCTTGCCCTCGAGCACTTTTTCAACCTGAAGGATCATCTCGTTATAGCGCTCGCGCGAGATGAGTCCCTCGCACGGTCCCTCGCACTTCTTGATGTGATAATCGAGGCAGACGCGCGTTTTGCGCTTCTCGATGAATTCCTCATCGATCATAAAATTGCACGAGCGGATCATGAAGATGTCACGCACGGTCTTCAGTGCCGAGCGCACGGTGTGGACGTCAGTGTACGGCCCGAAATATTTCGAGCCGTCGCGGCGGATGCGCCGCGTGACGAAGACGCGCGGATACGGCTCGTTTGTGATGACGATATAGGGATAGCTGCGGTCGTCCTTCAGATTGACATTATAGCGCGGCTTATGGAGCTTGATGAGATTCGCTTCGAGGATCAACGCTTCGACCTCCGAGTCCGTCGTGATCAGCTCGACGTCGACGGCCTTTGAGATCATCAGCGCGATACGGGGATCGAGTGCGCGCGACTTGTGAAAATACGACCTGACGCGGTTGCGCAGATTGATCGCCTTGCCCACATAGAGAATCTTTCCCTCTTTGTCCTTGTACTGATACACGCCCGGAGATGTGGGAAGATTTTCAAGCTTATCGGCCAGTGAGACATCGTTTGTACTGAGACGTATTTGAGGTTCCTGAGGCATGATATAAAATAAGAGTTTCGATTCACCGCTGCAATATCATTTTTGTGGTTTGTGACTTTCCTCCCTGCTCGAGCCGGGCATAATACACACCCGAGGCTGCACGCTCGCCCGACCCCGTCTGTCCATCCCAGCGGATCTCGTACGTGCCGGCATCCTGATCGGCATCGATGAGGCCGGCGACGAGACGTCCGGCGCCGTCGTAAATCGTGAGATGCACGCGACCGCGCTCGGGAATCGTGTAGCGAAGATGCGTGTCGGGATTGAAGGGATTCGGGAAATTCGGCTGCAGAAGAAATGTCCGGGGAATATCCACGGGCAGACGCGCGGATCCGGTTGTAATCGTGCCCGAAAAAATGCCGCCTCCATGCGTGGCCACGACGACGGTCTTGTCGTTCGCTCTCCAGTCGATCATATCCACGGGCAGCGATCCGATCGTCGTTTCGCCTTCGTGAATCCAGCGCGTCGACTGGCCGTCGAGCTGAGTCGCCGAGAAGAGTCCGACCGAAGTGCCGACAAGATAAAATGTGCGGTCGCCCATGGGAATGATCGCCGCACAGCGCGTCGACGGGCCATTGCCGCTTCCATCGGGATTCTGTTCGAGCGTTCCTCCGACGGGCGTCCAGCTCTTTCCGCCATCCGTCGTGATGAACAGACTTTGAATATTGTAATTCGAATAGACGACCATCACATTCGCCGCGTTCTGCGGATTGATCGCCAGGCCGTTGATGAATCCCGGCGAAGGAAGTCCCTTGCCCGTGGAGACATCGACCGGCGCCGGATCTCCGGAGTTTGCATTATCGATGCGGAACACTTTTCCATCGCTCGTTGCGTAATAGACGATATTGGCCGGTGTCGTTGAAACGGCGGCGGCAGTAATATTCGACGTATACGTGCGCGTCGAGCGCAGACTGTCCCATCCGATCATTGTCGGACTGTCGGCTGTCGATTTCGATTGTGTGTATGTGGGAATTTTCGTGATATCGTTATTTCGCCAGAGAATATTTCCGCCGCACAGATACATCCGCGCGAGATTATTCGGATCGAGATAGAACGGATTGATAAACAAAAATCCCGCTCCGCCTGTCGGCGTGATATTGACGTAATCGGTGACCGTATTCGACTGATCGACGATGATGCGGTACGCGTTGCCGTTCTGCGACGACACATAAAAGGACGACGAGCTGCTTGCGATTGCGCAGTATGCGCCGTCGCCGCCGAAGACGTCGGTCCAGGGGACATCGGTGTAGAGGCTTCGTGTCATCCACGTGCCGTTGTCCTGGCTACCGCCGATGATCGTATTCGAAAGCGTCGCGTGATCGATCGAGACAGTATAGAATTGCGAGTTAAAGTATCCGTTGTTGAGAGGCGTCCATGAAACCTTCGAGGCTGTCGCATTTTGTGTGCGATAGACGCCTCCGTCGTTGCCATTCAATAACACTTTCGGATCGACGGGATCGAATGCCAGTGCGTGATGATCGGGGTGATTGTTCAGATACTGGGCATATGACGAAGCGGAAGCATATCCCCCGATGCGCACCGTTGCCACCGTGTCGGTGAATGCGCTTGTCGATCTGTAGAGATTGATGCCGCCGATAAAAACCGACTGAGGATCATCGGGCTTCACTGCGCAGACAAGATCGTACGATCCCTGCGAGTCGAATTTTCCATTGATGCCTGCCTGGTTGGGCAGATTGGCCGATCGGTTCTCCCACACACCGCCGGTTCCCGATCCGTCGCCGGAGACGTATGTGTACTTCCACAGACTGTGGCCATTGGTTCCGTAACCGGGGGTCTCACCGAGAAAGAATACATCACTCGGCCGGCTCGGGGCGATTGCAATGACGAATCGTTTGAATGACGATACCGGGAATCCGGGAGGCGTGATCTTCGTCCATCGGACTCCGTCCGGCGATCTCCACAGTCCGGCTTGAAGCGCGCCCGGCGCCAAATTCGTATTCAGATCACTCATCGACGCATAGACCGCTCCCGAGACGGCATCGACGGCCACATCGGTGAAGCGCGGAGCGGTTGCGTCCGTACTTCCAAGAACGACAGACCAGGTTGTTCCTCCGTCTGTCGATCGCATAATGGCTCCGATCGTCGCTGCATAGACGATATCACTTGATGATGTGGAGCGGTCGATGGCCAGTCTCCAGACATAGTCCCACGGAGCATTGAAGACCTCCGGTCTGTATGTTGCGGTTGATTGCAGCCGGGTCCATGAGGCGCCGTTATCGGTCGATTTGAACACGCCGTCGCCGCGGTATGCCGCGCCGCCTCTCGATGCTGAATTCCCGACAAGCTCTCCCGTGCCATAATACCATGTGGAAGTCTTTCCGGGCCGTGTGTCCTGTACGATGCAGGTCGCACTTTGGAGTTCATCGGGAGCGGTAGTCTTGACCCACTGGGCGCCGCCGTTCGTCGATCGCCACATGCCGCCTGAGACGCCGCCTGCAAGAATCGTGTTGTTGTTTGCGACATCGACTGCAAGAGCGCGCGTTCTGCCCCCCACATTGACCGGCCCGCGGTGCATCCATTGGGGCGAGATGACATCGGCAGCGTTCCCATTTTTTTGAAGGAGTCGGTTTTCCTGTTCCCGTGTCGGAAGCACTGACGCAAACGCCACTTCCTTTTTTCTCATATCCGCCGGTATCACTCCTGTTGCCGGATCGCCATATCGCAGCGCGTCGAATGAAATGCGTTGGTATGGATCATCTTCTTCCGCTTTTTCTTTTTCCGCTTTGATCTGTACAAACGTCTTTCGCGCATCGAGTGATTCGCTCATCAGACTGTGTGCTGTTTCTTTCGCCGCATAAGCAAACGCGACCGCCGCACAGGCAAGTACGATCCATCTCGTATGTGAACCCTGTTTCATTGTCAAACCCGTACCTCTTAAAAATCATCGTGATCGTATCGCAGCATCGATCATAGAAAAATCCGATCCGCCGCCATTCTCATCCACCGAATTTCGTTCCACATCTCCGCCGAGCACCGTGCCCGATGTAATGCGGATCGGATGCATCGTCCCGCCTGGAAGAGTGCGATCGGCGGAGGCGTCGACTGGGGACTGTGCGTCGGCGATCGACGCGATGCGCAGCGTGATCATTCCGCCCGGATACAGCGGCATGCCGAAGGACGATCCGTAGCCGAGCACTGAATCGATGCGCACGCGGCAGGTCATTGCGGGAGAAAAATCAATCGTATCGGCATTGACGAGAGTGCAGATCAGGCGGCAGCGGTTTGGTGCGACAGGAACGCTGGTGGCGCGCGGCGGCATGACCGCATGCCTGCCTTCGTTATCGGCGCGTTCGGTCTTATGAGCGCATGAGAAGAGTGAAACAAGCAGCCATGCGATCAGGACCGCGCAGAGTCGATGCGTCATACACTTCCTCAAAAAAAAGATGTGTTGACGGGAATTGTCGTTCCCCGATGCACACCTGTGTGTGTGTATCGGCGAACTTCTCCCCGTCTTTATTAAAAACGCTGTATCTGTGAATTGGTTCCAACGGCGGTCGAGCCGCGACTGCGCGCACAACCGGTCAGGCTTGCAGGAGCATGGTGAAAGAGAGTGGAAGATACTTTTCAGGCTGAAGGCGAATGCGCCTTTACAAGCATGCGCCTGATGTCGGCGGCATTGGCAATGATGATGCCGGCAAGAACGAACCCGGCGCCGGCGGCTGTCTGAGACGAGAGCACCTCGTTATTCAGCACGACGCCGAGTGTCACGGCGATAATCGGCGTCACGAAAGCCGACAAGGCTAGCAAGACGGCTTCCATATGTTTCAGAAGCCAGAAGTAGCTGACGAATGTCACGACAGATCCGATGACGGCAAGATAGAAGATCGAGGCGATGGCGGCGGGTGTGAACGACACCGCGGAGAGGTCTTCGATCGCGAGGCTGGATGCCAGCAGTATCACGCAACTGATCGCTGTTGGCACAAGCAGCGTCACAAACGGACTGACTGTATGGGCTTCCTTTTTAATGACGATCACAGAGAACGCCTGCATCACCGCGCTTGCAACAACAGCGGTCATGCCCCAGAGGGCCAGCGGATCGTTCATGCGGATGTCATTTGCGAAAATGACGAAGACGCCGAGGAAGCCAAGGATGATGCCTGCGACCTTCGATGCGTTGAGTTTTTCGGCCGGCAGGAAGAAGTACGAAAACAGCGCCACGCTGAACGGATAGATGCCGAAGAGCACTGCGGTGAGTCCGGAGGAAATATGCTGCTCGCCCCAATAGACGAACGCGAAGGGCACACTGAACGACGTGAGCGCGACGGTCGCATAGAACCGTTTCATGCGCCCGTCGAACGGAATGGGGATCTTCTTCCACTTCACGTACGCATAGAGCACCGCGCTTGCAAGCGTGAAGCGCAGCCCGGCTGCGAACAACGGCGGCATTGTTTCAAGGCCGATTTTGATCGCAAGCCAGGTCGAGCCCCAAATGAGACAGATCAGTACGTAGAGAAAAATGATTTTCGGGCGTTCGTTCATGAATGCGCTTACGCCATTTTATTCAGCACGAGACCCGAGATCAGCTTCGGATAAAAGAATGTGGACTTTTGGGGCATCGTGTGTCCCGCCTTTGCCACCGCGCGGACCTGATCGATCTTTGTCGCATTGACGATGAACGCGATCTGCGAGACGCCCGAGGCGACTTCCTGCGCGCATTCGCCGATGTTCTGCAGATAGTGGATGTTGAGTTTCTTTTCCTGCGCTTCGATCGAAATGTTCAGGAGCCGGCCCAGAATGTATGTATGCAGCAGCACCACATCGAGATCCTTCACTTCAGCCGGCACGCTGCCCGGAACAAGCTCGTTGACGTGCTTTGGATCCTTGAGCGAAGCCACGATGAACGCATCTTTCGTGATGATGCCGTACGCATACTGCGTCATCGACGCGAGGGCGGAGGTCATCGCCTCGTGCGAAGGATAGGTGCCGAGCGCGAAATGCGTCCGGAGCGTTTCGAGCAGCGCAGCTTCGTTATACGACGGCAGCGAATGGATCACGCGATGTGTCGGGAAGATCACGAGTCCCTCGTCGTCGAGATTCGTGAAGAACATCATCACGAAATTATACAATTCCCTGCCCGTGTGATTCGGGTTCTGCGAACGCCTGAGGTCCCTGTAGGCAAGCGCCGTTTCATAGCGGTGATGGCCGTCGGCGATGAGGATTTGTTTGGGTTCGATCAATCGCGCGATGTTTCCGATCACCGACTCGTCGGTAATCATCCAGAGTTCATTTCTCACATCCTGGAACGTCACATCGATCACGGGCACGTCTTTGTGGACAGGAGCGATGAACGCGTCGACATCCTTCGCCGGATCGGAATAGAGGCCGAAGATCTGGCTGAAATTCGAATTCGTGGCCTTGAAGAGCTTGAAGCGGTCCTCTTTGGCCTTCGAGAGCGTTTTTTCATGCGGAAGGACGATGCCCTTTTCGAATTCCTCGAGATGGCACAGCGCGATGAAGCCCTTGCGCTGGACGGTGGCGCCGGTGGTTGTCGTGAATGTCTGCACGAGCGGATAGATGGCCGGCAGTTCGTCGCGCATCAGCACCTGCGAGTCCTGCCATTTGTCGAATGTCTCGGCCGCTGCCGAGTAGCGGTCTTCTTCCCTTCCAAGAATCAATCGGATGATGTTGAACGGATTCTGATCGTAATACGATGTCTGTTCGCTCGGTGTGATCACATCGTAGGGAGGAGCGACGACCGCGTCCATTTTGACTTTTGTTTGATTGTAGCGGATGCCGCGAAACGGTTGAATCGTTGCCATAATGAGTTCGGATTGGTTTTCTGTAACGGTTGAGTACGGGAATTGTTGTTTGAAGAACCGGCGCCTCAATAGCCAAGGCGCTTGAGCCACTGCGACTGTTCGCGCCATTGTTCGCGAACCTTCACGTGCAGGTCGAGAAACACCTCGTGACCCAGGAAGGCTTCGATTTCTTTCCGGGCATCGAGTCCGAGCGCCTTGAGCGCCTTGCCTTCCTTGCCGATCAGGATGCCTTTTTGCGACTGGCGCTCGACGTAAATATCGGCGCTGATGAAATGTTTTTTGACCGAGCGTTCCCTGAATTCGACGATGTCCACCGTGGTCGAATACGGGATCTCCTTCGAGTAGCGCTTGAAGATGCTCTCGCGGATCATTTCGCTCACGAAAAATTTTTCAGGCGCCTCGCTTGCGATATCATCCGGATACAAAGGCGGATGCACGGGCAGGCGCTTCACGATGCCTTCAACAAGATCCCTGATGCCGAATTTCTTGAGCGCTGAAATCGGATAGATCTCATCGAACGGATACATCGAATGCAGATGGGAGATCAACTCGAGCACGTCGCCTTTTTCGACAGTGTCGATCTTGTTGATCACGAGGAACGTCGGTTTCTTATGCACGGCGACTTTCTCGAGCGCCTCGGTTTTTTTTTCGTATCCGGCTTCCTTCACTTTTTCTGCATCGACAAGCAGCAGAATCACATCGGCATCGTCGAGCGCCGATTGCGCGAACTGCATCATCACTTCCTGCAGCAGGTACGTGGGGGTGATGATTCCCGGCGTGTCGAGAAAGACGATCTGTGAGGAGGGATCGCTGAGAATTCCGGCGATCTTATGGCGCGTGGTCTGCGGCTTATCCGTCACAATGGAGATCTTCTGACCGAGAATGGCATTGAGGAGCGTGGACTTTCCCACGTTGGGCTCGCCCACGAGTGCCGCGTAGCCCGTGCGAAATTCGCTTGTCGTTTGGTTCGTCATAAGTATGCATAATATACGGAAGATCGCCTCAAGATTCAACGGAAGAATCTCACGCGCACGGCGGCTTGCGTTTTGTCCTTAGCGATTTCTTTCGTACTTTATATGGCAAAGGAGAATCGCGATGGCACAAAAAAAGCATGTGATACTAAAAAAGAATGAAGATCGCAGACTGCGTTCGGGACATCAATGGGTATTCAGCAATGAGATTCACCGCGCAGTCGGCGCACCCGTCGCAGGAGATGTGGTCGAGATCTTGCGGGCCGACGGGGTTTCGCTCGGCATCGGATTCTATCACCCGAATTCACTGATCGCTGTCCGGCTCCTGTCGCAGAGGGACGAACCGGTGGATCCTGCGTTTTTTGAGAAGCGCATTCGCACCGCGCTCGCGCTGCGCGAGAAGCTCTATCCGGGATCGGGCACGTACCGCGTCGTACACGGCGAGGGCGACCTTTTGCCCGGACTGATCATCGATAAATACAACGAATACCTGTCGGTCCAAACATTCACCGCAGGGATGGACGCCCGGCTGGCCGAGATCGCCGATGTGCTTGTCTCGATTTTCGCGCCGCGCGGCATCGTGGAACGCAACGAATCGCCACTGCGTCTCATGGAACAGCTGCCGATGAGGCGCACCATTCTCCGGGGCATGGTCGATCACACGATCATCGATCTGCATGGCGTGAAGTTCAACGTCGAAGTAATGGAAGGACAGAAAAGCGGATTCTTCCTCGATCAGCGCGACAACCGTTCGTCGCTTGCGCAGCTTGCAAAGGGCGCGACGGTGCTCGACTGTTTTTGCAATGAAGGCGGATTCGGCATGCATGCGGCCGCCGGCGGCGCCGCACTCGTCGATTTCGTGGACGCCAGCGAGGAATCGATCGCCAAGGCGAAGGTCAACGCAGCGCTCAACAAGGTGACGAATGTGCATTTCACGACAGCCGATGCATTCGAATTCCTGACCAATGCGGTGAAGGATAAGAAGCAATACGACATTGTTGTGCTCGATCCTCCGTCGTTTACGAAAAGTAAAAAAACGGTCGCCACGGCGTTGAGGGGATACAAGGAAATCAATGTGAACGGCATGCGTCTCACCGCATCGGGAGGATTCCTTGCGACAGCCTCGTGTTCACACCATATCGACGAACAAATGTTTCTGCAGATGATCGGCGACAGTGCCGGGAAGGCCGGACGCCAGATACAAATCGTGTCGACATCAGGCGCCGCGGGCGATCATCCGACGCTGCCGGCGATGCCGGAAACAAAATACCTCAAATACGCGTTAGTACGAGTATATTAGGAGTTGAATTTATTTTTTCGAGAGGCAGGTCAATAATGAACAAGCTTTTCGCCTCTGCCCTGCTGGTCTTTTGCCTGAGTTCTTCCGGCAGGTCGCAGAACTACTTTTCTACGCTTCAGACAGGATCGGCCAATCGGACCGACAGCACGATCGTGTTTACATCGCCGCGCAAGGAGAATCCCGCGCCGGCGGCAACTCCGGAGGAGCAGAACAACGCCTGGGGCGTCGATGTGATGCTCTCGGGCAACGGCTTCGGTCTGGGGGCGTTCTACCGGCATGAATACTCGCGCGATCTCTCCGGCACGATTTCGTTTGCAATCACGGATTCGAAGGACGATGCCGAGGTCGAATATGTCGACTGGTACGGACAGACATACGTCCCGAACAAAATCAACCGGTTCTTAATGATGCCGTTGTATTTTGGCACGCAGTACCGGCTCTTTGCAGATGACATCACCGACACATTCAGGCCGTATGTGAATGCGGGAGTGGGTCCGACGCTTATTCTCTCGTCGCCGTATGAACGCGAATACTTCAACGCGTTGCATTACGCGCGCGCGCATTACACGGCCGGAGGTTATGTGGGATTCGGCGCGTATTTCGGTTCCGAGAAGTCGAGTCTGATGGGCGTGAATTTCAGGTATTATTATATTCCGGTGGCTGGCGGCATCGACAGCATGCTCGATCCATCGCGCGGTACGATCACGAAGAAAAATGATTTCGGCGGATTCTTCATCACGATCAATATCGGATCGATCTACTGAACGGGGCGCATCAACGATGCGCCCCGATGCATGACGAGCAGATTTTTTTTATTGATTCCCCCAGGCTTCATTCGGCGCCGGTCCCATCACAAATTTCAATGTTCCGCCTTTGAGCACATCGGAGACGGATAGGAACGGCGACATCAATTTCCGGCCGTTGATCGTCGCAGACTGAATGTAGATGTTCACGGGCGAAAGCTTCTCCGCCGTTATCGTGAACGTCCTTCCATTTGAAAGCTTGAGCATGGCGCGCTTCAGCGCCGGACTTCCAATTGCATACTGGCTGCTTGCCGGCGCCACGGGATAAAATCCGAGCGCGTTGAAAATGTACCATGCAGACATCTGTCCGCAGTCGTCGTTGCCGCAGAGCGAGTTGGGCTTGTTCCCATACTGCGTCGTCATGATTTGGTGCACGCGCTGTTGCGTCTTCCACGGCTGGCCCGCATAATCATAGAGAAAGATGATATGGTGGCTCGGCTCGTTGCCATGCCAGTACTCTCCGATATTGCCCTGTATGTCGCCCGGCTCCTGGAAATTCCCCTGTCCCTTGCTGATAAAGAGCGAATCGAGTTTTTTTGTAAAGGCATCCTTCGATCCGAAGAGCGAAATGAGTCCGGGCACATCATGCGGCACGTACCACGAATACTGCCAGTTCGTCCCTTCTGTGATATCGCCTTTCTCGACGTACTGATGAGGGTCGAAGGGTGTGC
>DATGXR010000131.1:0-7576 GCA_035298825.1 Bacteroidota bacterium | reverse complement strand
TGATGATGCGCTCATCATCAACATCAGCGCGGTGATTGCTGCTTTTGCGTATCGTGTTGTCTGCATATGTTGTCTTCCGATAGATATTAATAGCGTACTTTATAGATTGCATAACTTTCGGGCGGCGTCGTCATCGAGATCCGTTTTCCATCGTTCGTGACCGACGCATCCGTGCCTGCAAGCAGATGCAGTGACGCATACGGACGATCCAGTGTGAAGCGGGCCGTGGACTGTGTATTCGAAGGATTCACGGCGACGATGACCACATCGCTTCCCGCGGCGCGCGCATAGACGAACGGGTACGAATTCTTTTCGGCATACAGCGGAACGAATTCGGCATAGGCGGCAAGTGCGGGCTCTGTGTGCTTGAGGCGGATGAGCGCGCGCGTGCGGTTCAAAAGCGAATTCGTGTCGCGCTCCTGCGCCTCGACTGTCGGCGCGTCCTGTGCGGGATCGACCGGGAGATAGAGCGTCGACTCCGGCGCCGTGGAAAAGCCGAGGTTCTTGCCGGCGGTCCATTGCATCGGCGTGCGTGCGCCGTTACGGGGTCTGTACGCTCCTTCGACCTGCGGCCACGATTCGGGCATCTGGCGCATGCCGATTTCGTTTCCATAATACAGGAACGTCACGCCGGGCATTGTCAGGCCGAAGGCGTAGATGATTTCAAGATCGCGGTCTGAACGCTTGTTGCCCAGCCGCGCGTTATCGTGATTACCGAGAGGCAGCGAGATGTAGCCCTTGCCGCGTGTGCGATCATACTGGTCCATGAATTTCGAGAGGAAAAACGAGATGTCGCCCTTGCCTTCGCGGTCGAAAAAACTGTGGCCTTCAGAGTATCCATTGAGGATTCTCCAGCTTTCTTTCTGGAACAGATCGTTGTAGCCTTCAAACCAGTGAAAGAAATCCGCGTGAAAGCATCCGTCGAGCGCGGAGGCCGGATACGACCACTCGGAGACGATAAACGCTTCGGGAAAATCGCGCGTGAGCATCTGGCGGATTTCCCTCCAGAATTGTTTCGTGCCCTCTTCCTGCGTCGTATAGAACTGTTGCGTGCCTTCGCGGCCGGAACTTTTTACAAGCGCGCCCGCCATATCGGCGCGGAAGCCGTCTGCTCCCATCTCCATCCAGAAGCGCACGACGCGTTTCATTTCCTCTTTCATCGCGACGACATCCGGGTGATCGATCGCGAGCTCCCACTTCTGCGCGGAGTCGGGCGCGGCGAATCCGTAATTCAGCGCGGGCTCGCTGTAATAAAAGTTCTGCATGTACTGGCCGTTGCGTCGGCCATATCCTTTGACGAATGAGCCCGAGAAATGTCTCGGAGGATCGCGCCAAATGTTATCGGTCCAGATGTACCAGTTCGAATACGCGTTCTTCTGTTGTGCCGTGGACGCCTTGAACCATGGATGCTCGATCGATGTGTAGCTCGCGACAAAATCGAAGAGGATCTTCAGCTTGCGCGCGTGAGCCTGACGAAAGAGTTCTCGCGCGTCGTCGTTGGTGCCATAGCGCGGCGCGACCGTATAATAATCCGAGATGTCGTATCCCGCATCGCCGAAGGGGGATGTGAAAAACGGATTGATCCAGACGGCATCGACGCCGAGGCTTTTGATATAGTCGAGCTTGTTAATGATGCCCTTCAAATCGCCGATGCCATCGCCGTCGGAGTCGTAAAATGTCTGCGGATAGATCTGATAGAACACGGCATGATCCGCCCAGCGCGGACTATGTTCCGGGACTGAAAATTTTCCCGTGATCGCTCCGGGCGCGGCGGCTGGTGATTGTGCAAACGCCGGTGAAGACGCAAGCGCAACTGCTGCAAGAATTCCAAGCAAGTGAGATTTCATATTCGATTGTTAGTGTGTGGATCGTGATGATTGCTGTGTAAGTTGCTGCTGTGTCGGGATCGTGAGCGTTGCGGGCGTGATGCCTTCGCCCGATGCCTTCAGCACAATCGTTCCCGGCTCGGTGGTCGATTGCACGATGATCTGTGCCAGGCCGTTGAAGAGCGAGCGTTTCCAATTGCCTGCGCGCACGCGGATTCCCACCAAGCCCGGATCGGTGTTCGGTTCATCCCATTGATGTGTTTTGCGGAAGCGTTGCCCTGTCACCGCATATTCGTTCTTTCCGTTTTTAAGCCAGCGCGAATCGAGCGTGTATGACTGTCCGCGCGCGTTGCGTTTGATATCGGATGCGAGAAGATGTCCATTGATGTAGACCGACTGACCGTCGACGATGCTCTTGGGATAAAGACTGACCTCCGTCTCGCTGTTCAAGACGGGCAGCTCGAATGTGCCGCGGATGACAAGGAGCGTGTCGACATATTTCTGCCAGTCTTCCGTTCTGCCAGAGTGCAAGGCCGGTTTCCATTTCGAATCATCGAATCCCGGTTGTGTCTCCGGCTGACCGGCTGCCAGGGCGGGGACCGACAATTCCTTCAAGTCCGTGATCTGCGCGCTGCTGTACTGCTCGATGAATCTGTCCGGTTCATGGCTCGATGGATCGCCGTTGCCGACGCCCAGAATCTTTCCCGGTCCCTCGAGACTGAACGTCAATTGATGATTGTCGGTCGGAACGGTGCGGCCCTGCGCATCGACTGCGCGAATCTCGATCACACAGGCGTCCCTGCCGTCGGATGCGATCGACGTGCGATCGGTTGCGAGTGAAAGCGATTGTGCCTGCGCGGTGAAGCCCGTCGAATCCGTGACGATAACGGCATCGCCCTTCAGGCCGCGAGCCGTGAGAATGCCGGGCTCGTAGGCGACCTGCCATTCGAGATGGCCGTTTTTCGGCATGAGTTTTTTGCCGAGGCTGCGGCCGTTCAAGGATAATTCAATCTCGGGAGAATTACCGTAGACTGTGACGCGTGAGATCTTGCCCTGTTGGCCTACAGCGTTCCAATCGGGAATCACATGCAAAACAGGTTTGGTCGTCCACCAGGATTTGAGATAGTAATACGTGTCTTTGGGATATCCGCACAGATCGAGCAGTCCGAATTGCGAACTCACCGCGGGCCAGTCGAACGGATGCATTTCGCCTCGGTAGTCGAAGCCAGTCCAGTAAAACACACCGGAAAGGAACGGACGCGCCGCATAGAAATTCCATCCCGATTCGGTCCCGACATTTTCGGGCATGCGATTTGTCGGCGCCAGATGTCCCATTGCGGGATCGGTCACATAGACGCCTCGCGTTGCGCAGGTGTTGCTTTCTTCGGTTCCGATTCCTGCCTGCCATGGAAATTTTTTATGATGCTGATCGATATCTCCCTGCACGATGTAATTATATCCCATCACCTGCATGACTTGGCCGATGCCGTTATCCCAGCCTCCGCTCACGGCCGTTGTGAATGCGCGCGATGAATCGAACAGCGATGCGAATTCCTGCATCGTGCGCGCGATGCGTGCACCGGTGATCGTTCCTTCAATGGCCCACTCCTCGTTGCCGAGCGACCAGAGGATGACGCTTGGATGATTGCGGTCGCGTTTCATCATGCGCTCGAGCGCGTCGCGGTGCTCGGCGTTTGTGCCCATGAGCCGGTTTTCATCGAGCACGAGCATCCCGAGACGATCGCATGCATCGAGCATCTCAGGCGTCGGCGGATTATGAGACGTGCGTATGGCGTTCGATCCCATTTCCTTCAGGCGTTTGATGCGGTAGTCGTGGAGCGCGTCGGGAAGCGCGATGCCGACGCCGGCATGGTCCTGATGCATGTTTGTGCCGCAGATCATCACATGGCGGCCGTTGAGGAAAAATCCATTGTTCGCATCGAAGCGCACGGTTCTGATGCCGAATGACGATTCATACGTATCGACCACCTGCGACTCTGCGCGGATGACGGTTTCAAGCCGGTGCATCTGCGGATCTTCAAGGGACCAGAGCGCGGGATCCTTGATCGTATAGCGCGTCGTGAATTCTTTTTCTTCGCCCGGCGCCAGCATGCAGCGCGCAAGCGAGCCTTTGGCGCGGAGCGTGCCCGTGCGATCCGTGATCGCTTCATCGATCGCAAATGTGGAGGCGCGGGAAGATTCGTTCACGACGCGTGTGCGAACGGTGACGATCGCCGAGTTCGACGCGAGATCGGTGGTGATGAATGTTCCATTGGGTGCGACATGGAGCGGGGAGGTTTTCACAAGCCGGACGTGCCGGTAGATGCCTGCGCCCTCGTAGAACCATCCTTCCTCCATCGACGCATCGACGCGCACGGCGATGACATTCTCCGCGCCGTATTTGAGATAGTCCGTGATATCGTAGCCGAAGCCGGCATAGCCGCTGTGTTCGGTGCCGCAATAAAATCCGTTGACCCAGACGATCGAGTTGCGAAAAACTCCGTCGAACTCAAGTGTGATCGTTCGGCCTGTATCGGATTGGGGAATGAAAAAATTCTTTCGGTACCAGCCGATCGATTGTTCGGGAAAATTTCTTCCCATGGCCTTGTAGCCATGGCTAAAGGATCCGCGACGATCGAATGGAAGTTCGACACACCAATCGTGCGGAACATCGAGCACGCGCCAGGCGCGATCGTCAAACACAGGCGAGGCGGCTCCGTCGCCGTAGCCCGCTTTCGCCCAGTATGAGAAATACGCGGAAGCGAAATTGAAATCCTTTTTGACATCCGTCGCATGTCCGAAGGCGAAACGCCAGTTGAAATCCATCGGGACGATTTCTCTCGTGAGCGCGGCCGATGTCCGTTGTGCAGGTGCAGATGCATAAATGACGGATGGCGAGCACAGGGCAAAAAGCAACACCAGTGCCCGTGTGAGTGCCGGGCGCAAAAAATTTTGCACAATCATGTCTCTCTGTCGATTCTTTTTTGTGTGCGTGTATGAAAGTGAGTGACTCGTTTGTGAATGTGATTGCGGATCGACCGCAGTATATTACTGCGCGTGTGCCGACAAGCGCACCATCAGCACATCGTGCGAGGGAAGCGAGTGCGAAATCTTTTTCTGCGTCGTGCCGAGATCACGTTTTGCCCAGAGATCGCGCAGCCGATACGTGGTCGCAGTCGGATCGAGCGTCCGTTTCGAGAGATCGTCCGTAACGAGGATCTTTGCCCAGTCGACGTCGAGCGTCTTCGGCTGTGTTGAACGATTCAAGAAGCAGACGGCCCAGTCGGCTCCATCGAGCGGCTTCACCCAGCATTCAATTGAATCCCGGCGCTCGGACATGAAGCCCTGTATGCCGAGCGAATCCTGGTCGATCGCGATCACCTCGGCGTTGGTGAGAATGTCCCGGGTTTCAGCGCTCATCGATCGGATATCATTCCCGGCAATAAGCGGGGCGGCCATCATGCACCAGAGCGAGAAATGCGCGCGGTCTTCATTCACCGGCATGCCGTTTCCGACTTCGAGCATGTCGGGATCGTTCCAGTGACCGGGGCCGGCGTATTTGCGAATATCCTTGCGCATCTCGACGATCTTCATCACGCCCCACGACGACCAGGTATCGTGCTTGACTTCGCCGTCGAATAAATTGGCGATGTCGCCTGTCGTGCGCCACAGATGGCCGACATCCTTGCCCCATTCCCACGGTTTCGTATCGCCCCATTCGCACAGGCTGAAGACGACCGGGCGTCCGGCTGCGTGAAGCGCATCGCGCATCGTCGTATACGCGCCGACGGAACTCAGTCCCGCTGTGTTGCACCAGTCGTATTTCACATAGTCGACTCCCCATCGGGCATAGACAAGCGCATCCTGATATTCGTACCCGCGCGAGCCCGGATGGCCTCCGCAGGTTTTATTTCCCGCGCAGGAATAGATGCCGAATTTCAGTCCTTTCGAATGGATATAATCGGCCAGCGCTTTCATGCCTGAGGGGAAGCGCTCGGCGTTCGGATAAATGAATCCGGCGCTGTCGCGTCCTCCATGCCAGCAATCGTCGATGACGAGATATTGGTATCCTGCTTGTTTCATGCCTCCGGGCTGTGACATCGCATCGGCAATGCCGCGAATCATCTGTTCATCCACATTGCAACCGAATTTATTCCAACTATTCCAACCCATCGGCGGGGTAAGGGCGAGGCCTTCGAACTTTTGCGCGCAGAGCGGTCCCTGCACGATGATAAGAGCCGAGATCAACACAGCCAAACGTTTGAATTTCATCGCAGCATTCCTTTTGTGTGTCGCCTCTCTCTCTCAAAGGAGAAAGAGGGAAAGTGTTCTATAGTACGAATTTATTTCTTCATATTGCAGTTGTGAGTGTGGAAATTTCGGTGCATGTGCTCATCACATGACGCGCGGATGGTCCCGCTTACGATCAACGATAGATGAATGCAACCGTAATGAAACAACAATAATAATGCCTCACTTTTTCATTGAAAAGAACGTTTTTACAGCAGAATTTACGCCAAATGGGGCACACTTCCCTTATTAATTTCATAAATGGTTATCATTTTGATAAAATATCCTCCCCTGGAAAATACATGAATCCGCCGATTGCGACTGAAAAACACGACAGTCAAACCATGGCATCATTTATGCACGCGATAGTACCGCAAACGATCTTCACGATTGAGCGATGTCCCCGCGAAAAAAAATACTACCGACATGACAAAACAGGAATTCAGGAAAAAGGCAGCCGCGCTCGAGCGCGAACACAACCGCCTCATCGGCCAACGAAACAGGAAACAGAAAAACGGAAACGGCATCTTTGACCGCTACGAACAGCCGGTCATCACTGCGCAGCATACGCCCATTTTCTGGCGCTACGATCTCGATCAGAAGACAAATCCGTATTTGATGGAACGCATCGGCGTCAATGCGGCGTTCAACGCCGGCGCAATCGACTACAAGGGGAAGATCCTTCTGTTTGTCCGCGTGGAAGGCGTCGACCGCAAATCATTCTTCGCCGTGGCGGAGTCCGCAAACGGCATCGACCGATTCCGCTTCTGGGATTATCCCGTGACGATGCCCGAGACCGGGGATCCGGATACGAACGTGTACGATCTGCGCGTCGTCAAGCATGAGGATGGATGGTATTACGGGTTGTTCTGCACCGAGCGAAAAGATCCTTCCGCACCGGCGTTCGATCTGTCGTCGGCTGTGGCGCAGTGCGGCATCGCGCGCACGAAGGATTTTCTCACCTGGGAGCGTCTGCCCGATTTGAAGACACATTCACCGCAGCAACGCAACGTCGTGCTGCATCCGGAATTCGTCGATGGCAAATACGCGCTCTACACGAGGCCCCAGGACGGATTCATCAGCACGGGATCCGGCGGCGGCATCGGGTGGGGACTGAGTGATTCTATGGAAGAGGCGACAATCGACACCGAGACGATCGTTGATGAGCGCTTTTATCACACGATCACCGAAGTGAAAAACGGACTGGGACCGGCGCCGATCAAAACAAAAGAAGGATGGCTGCAGCTTGCGCATGGCGTCCGCAATACGGCGGCCGGACTGCGTTATGTGTTGTATTTATTTCTGACTGACCTCAGGGATCCCAGCAAGGTCATCGCAAAACCCGCCGGATATTTTCTTGCCCCCGAGGGAAGCGAGCGTATCGGAGATGTGTCGAACGTGGTGTTCAGCAACGGCTGGGTGAAAAAACCGAACGGCGATGTGTTCATTTACTATGCGTC
>DATGXR010000130.1:0-2295 GCA_035298825.1 Bacteroidota bacterium | reverse complement strand
CGTCAGGTGTTTGAAGTGAATACTCTGCGCCTGTGCATCGATCAGGCAAAAAAGGAGGGAGAGTATGACTCCGGGAAGAATGCTTAACCGGGTGGCGAGCAACAGCACTCTGTTAACAAACGGTCTTTTCATAACTCATTTATTTAAAAAATATATGCAAGCGCTTTTCTCTGTTGGAGGCGCCGCCTTCCTTTTTTTGGGGAGGGGGGATGGCTCTCGATTGCGCCTATTGAGAGAATATCATGAAAATGGTCATTTTTTTCACCAATATCACGAATTTTTTTGCTGATATTCTCCGAAACCGTGTTTTACTCATCGAGGTTTTGTTTTTTGAGTAATTTCTCATAATATTGATTTCCAACGTCCTCCGTATCCGGCGTGATCCAGGCGCATACCGACTGCACATCTCCTCTACGCGCACGCGCAAGCAAAAAAAATAAGAAAGGCAGAATAAATCCAATGAAAGTATTTCGTTTCACTCTGGCGTTCTTTGTCGTCTTGCTGCATCAATACAGCGTCGGACAATCGCCATCCTTCGGCACATTCATGAATCCGGTGATTCCCGGTGATCATCCTGATTGTACGGTCACAAAAATCGGAAATGATTTTTATACGACCGGCTCTTCCTTCAATCCGACACCGGTGATCTATCACTCCACGGATCTCGTTCACTGGGAGGCGATCGCGCAACCTGTCTCCGCCGCGTGGACGGGGTATGGCGATGTTCCTGCAGGCGGATGCTGGGGAGGACAGATGGTGTTTCACAACAATAAATACTGGGATTATTTTTCACGAGCCAACACGATGTATTTTGTCACTGCCGATCAACCGAAAGGACCATGGTCGATGCCTGTCATGGTACGGACTCCGCAGGGCGTTCCCGGTCTTGGGTATGACAATTCCATTTTTATCGATGACGATAACTCGTGGTACCTGCTTGTGAAAAACGGTCAGGTCAACAACTGGATCGTGCAATTGGGTGATGACGGACAACCGGCAGGCGCCGTCTTCAATTTATGCTGGATCAATCCGGCCCCTTCATTTCCGTTTAGCTGGGCCGAGGGACCTGTGATGTGGAAGCACAACGGATCGTATTATTACAGCTTTGCCCGGGATGTGGCGGGCGGCCAGAAAGTTTTCAGAAGTTCCAAGTTGACTGCGGACTCGGCATCGTGGACGAATCTCGGTGATTTTTTCAATCTCAACGATCCGTCGCCCGCCGGTTCCTTATTTGCGGTACCGAACCATGCATCCGCCGCCGTGATGATCGACGATGGCACGAGCTGGGTCATTCATCCCGTTTGGGCAAGAGGGGAATGGTACGGTCAGGGCCGGCAGGGACTGCTCAATCAGGTTCGGTACGACGCTGCCGGCAAACCGACGGCGGATTATCCGATCAATGTTCCGAAACCCGCTCCAAAATTGCCGAGCAGCGGAATTCCGTGGATGGTGCCGCACACAGATTTGTTCTCTTCCGCGCAATTACACCCTGAATGGTCCTTCCTCGGGTATACGCCCGCCTCGTCCTATTCTCTGAGCGCACGACCGGGATGGCTGAGGTTGTCGCCGAAAGTGGATACGAACACGATCATAAAAAATGACGGCGAACATAATTATTCGCTCATCACTCGTCTTGAGTTCGATGCAAAGTCCGTAAAAGATCAGGCTGGTCTCTGGGTATTCAACGGACTGCAGACACTCAGTGTGAGACTCTACAGCGGTATAGACAGCATGGGAGTGAAGAACGTCGGCTTTTCGTTTGACGGAACCGCGTATTTCACCGAAAACACGGCCGGCAATATTGTGTGGCTGAAATTGGTCCGTGTGAATCATTTGATGACCGGATTCTGGAGCGCGGACGGAGCGCTCTGGCATCAGGTGGGCACGGCGATCGATGTGATCTCGATGGATAACACGCAGCCGAATTATAATGCGTGGACCGGAAACCGGCAGGGACTCTTTGTCAAGAATCGTCAGGCAGACTTTGATCTATTTATATATCGTGACGCGTACACGCCGATCCTCGCCGAATGTCCGGCCAACCAGTACGGCACCGGAAGGTCAGTCAACCGCGGCGGCCAGCCGGTGCTTGATTACATCCACACGGGAGACTGGGCGCTGTATGCAGGAGTGGAATTCGGGAATGCGCAATATGCGCGATCGTGCGACTCGGTGCAATTCACCGCTTCCTGCGGATCATCGGGCGGGAATGTCGAAGTATGGCTCGACTCGATCGATACCGGCAAGAAAATCGCGACTTGCACGATCAGCCCGACCGAAGGTTGGCTCACATAC
>DATGXR010000129.1:0-5714 GCA_035298825.1 Bacteroidota bacterium | reverse complement strand
ATGCCATAGCCCGAGGCTGGCTGAGCCAGGTTTCCTTTTTTTGATCGTGATCACGAGCTGAACACGAGGAGACTAAACGACCTCGATTCCCTGTTGGCGGCATAAGTCGAGCGCCATGTCGCGGAGTTTGAATTTTTGAATTTTCCCGCTGCCGGTCAAGGGATATTCCTCGACAAAAAAGATATAACGGGGAATTTTATGGCGGGCGATTTTATCCTTGCAAAAATCCTTCACATCTTCCGGCGCAAGATCGGCGCCTGCGCATGGAATAATGAACGCGGCCACATCCTCGCCGTAGCGCGGAGAGGCGATGGCAACGATCTGCACATCCTTCACGCCCGGCAGATGATAGAGAAATTCCTCGATCTCGCGCGGAGAAATATTTTCGCCTCCGCGGATGATCAGATCTTTAATGCGTCCGGTGATGTGATAATTGCTGGCGGCATCCTGCATGCCAAGATCACCCGAGTGCAGGAAGCCGTTGCGATCGATGGCTTCAGCAGTCGCCTCGGGATTTTTATAGTATCCTTTCATCACATTGTAGCCGCGGCAGCACATCTCGCCCTGAACGCCTTCGGGGCATCGTTCGCCTGTGACCGGATTGATCACTGCAACTTCTGTAAACTCAAAGTCACGGCCGACGGTCGTGCAGCGGACTTCGAATGAATCTTCGATGCGCGTTTGCGTCATGCCGGGCGAGGTCTCCGTCAAGCCATAGACGCTGGTGATGTCCATGAACATTTTTTCATTCACCCGGCGCATCAGCTCGATCGGACACAGAGAACCCGCCATGATACCGGTTCGTAACGATCGCAGATCGAACAGATCGAACATCGGATGGTTCAGCTCGGCGATGAACATTGTCGGCACCCCGTAGAGCGCCGTGCATCGCTCCTTGTGAATCGATGCCAGGGTCAGGAGCGGATCGAACTTTTCGACCATGACCTGCGTGCAGCCGTGCGTCAGGCAGTTCATTGTGGCGAGCACGACTCCGAAACAATGGAATAACGGCACGCAGACGCAGAGCTTGTCGTCCTGCGTAAACTTCATGTGCTCGCCCGTCAGATAACCGTTGTTTGCGATATTGTGATGCGAGAGCATCACTCCCTTGGGAAATCCAGTTGTTCCCGACGTATACTGCATATTGACCACATCGTGACAGCCAACGGACTCCTTCACGCGGTGATATTCAAGATCATTCTGATTGCTTCCAAGCAGCAGCACTTCATTCGTGTTGTACATGCCGCGATGTTTTTCCTGACCGATATACACCACGTTTTTCAACCGGGGGAGCCGAGCGCTATTTAAGCGGCCACGCTGGCTCGTTTTCAATTCCGGAACGAGCGCATACATCATCTTCACATAATCGCTTCCTGAAACGCCGTCTGTGATGCAGAGCGTGTGCATATCCGAATGTTCGAGCACGAACGCCAGTTCGCTTTCCTTGTAACTCGTATTGACCGTCACGACGACCGCACCCAATTTGGCGCCCGCATACAGGAACGTCAGCCAGTCGGGAACATTTTGCGCCCAGATGCCGAGGTGCGTGCCCTTCGTCACACCGATCGACAGCAGCCCTTTGGCCATATTGTCCACACGGCGGTTAAATTCGGACCAGGTAAAGCGCAAATTCCGATCGGAATACACGATGTACTCCTTGTCTGGAGTTGCCGCAGCCCAGTGTTCAAGCCAGTCGCCCAGTGTCTTCTCAGAAAGTTCCATAGTCATATTGTTTTTCAGAAAGGAGTGTAGACGACCGCCACGAGCTGCGCCGGTTCATCATTGCAAGCACTGACCAAGTGATCGACGATCGAGTCATAATAGATGCTGTCACCCGCCTGAAGCGTGAATGTGTCCTTGCCGTAGATGATATTCACCGCTCCCTGCAGGACAAAAATAAATTCCTCACCTTCGTGCGATGAAAGAATCGGCTCGATTGTCGGCGACGGCTTGATCGTGATCAGAAACGGTTCCATATGCCGGCCTGTTTTGCTTCCTGCCAGCGAGAAGAAATCCAGATGTGAATTCGCTGTTGAAAGCTGGCTTGAAAATGTCGCCGGCTCCTGAGCTTCGCTCCGGCGATGGACGGCCGGGCCGAGGTGTGTCGTATCGTCCAGAAACGTGCCAAGGCGTACGCCCAATGCGCGTGCAACCTTAATGAGCGGCGCCAGTGAGGGAACCGTGTCGCTTGTGAGAATGATCTCAAGCTGTCCGATGGTTAATCCGGCTCGTTCGGCGAGTTCTTCATGGGAAATTTTTTTATCGGCGCACAGCGTGCGGATCTTTTCTCCCACAGTAGTAATTCGGTTGGCTGATACGGTCATCGTGTCTCTCTCAGGATGTGAGGTGAGTGAAAAATCTGTTGAGCACAAAAAAAACGGGTCGATCGATCAATCGGAAAAGATAAAAAAAACTCTGCACAAAAGCACCTGATGATGTCATCTGCTCTATCTGTGTGTGTGCTCCTGCCCGATATCGTTCTCTCTTGTTTGGAATTATTTAACTTGATTTTGCATGCCTGGAATCGTAGTATACGGGCACTTCCAGATTTGCCGTAGTCATTCTGATCACAGGAGAAGAGACTATGCAATCGATCGTGCGTTGTGCTGCGTTCTGGATGATTCTCATCATTGCATCCGGAATGGTGCTTCCGATGTCCGCCCAGGGACGCTTCTTCAGTTATGCGAAATTTCTGACCGGCCCTCCATCCACACTTGAACTCTTCGATGTGACCGTGAATGCGACGACGGGAGAGGTTTCGATAAACGGAATGGACTCACAGGCGCCTTCTGATCCGTTCACGTGGATCTGGGGCGATGGCACGATCGAAGAAGGATGGTTTCCCGGCGTGCATACCTTTGCCGATATGACGCGGAATTATCACGTGCGTGTGATCGCCAATTATGTGGGCGGAGGGCACGATACGGCCGAGACAATCGTGCGATTTGTTCCACCTGCGATCACTCCCGTCGCACTGCCGCCTGCGACGGCGGCCTATGTGCCTTCATCCATGATCACACTCGGCACACATCTATATGCTCCTCCAACCGGTCTTGTTCCGTTTGATGATTCATACTTCCAGCTTATTCCGCGTGCAACAGTTGAATACATCCTTTCTGCAGCTGCGGCGGTGGAGATGGAATTCACAAACAATGATGTCTATCGCTACAATGGGAAGTTCGAACAGTATCTGTTCCGCGATCCTTCGGCCGGCGGCGCCTATTCTCTCTGGTTTACCGATCCCGTGTCATTCGGCGCCGGCAACGGGTACATCTCGCAGACAATCGGATATTCATCGCTCTTTCACGAAATGGGACATAACTTCACGCTTAACACCCCTTCGACATATTATTACGGCGGACGAATCGACGGTCAGGCCAATGCAATCTTTTCCGAAACGATGGCGCAGATCTATCAGCATGCAGCCGGCTATGAACTCGTAAACCGTTATCTCGACTATGGTTTGTCTGAAGAATTGATGGTTGAAATCCGGCAGGATGTCGTCAAGACGTTCAACGTGTTGAGAGGATTTTATGAAGAGTATGTGAGCGCAGGTAAGCCGTACGCATCCTGGAACATCGAGGCCACACCGCAGGATGAAACCATCGGGACATTCATGACGCTTGCCTATAAGTTTTGCGAACATGCCGAACAGCAGGATCTCGGTTACGCGCGCCCACTGAAGCGCATGATGACATTGCTGCAGCTTTTCGATGTCGACATGGCTTCCCAGTATGCGCAGGGCTCGAACACGCCCGAGGCGAGTACGTACAGATCGACGCTTATGGTTGCGGCGATCTCGTTTGCCTTCCAAACGGATTTGAGAGCCGAGTTCCGCGCGCTGAATTTTCCGATCGATGACGACATCTACATCGAACTCTACGACAGCCCGGTCCCGGTCGAACTGATGTCGTTCGACGCGCGCGCAGGCAAGAGCAGCGTCATCTTGTGTTGGAAGACCGCGACAGAAGTGAATAATTACGGGTTCGAGATCGAAAGAAGGAATATTTCAACGGACCCGGCACCTGCATCATGGATGAAGATTGGCTTCCTGGAAGGTAAGGGCGCCACCAATGCGCCGATGGATTACAGGTTCGTCGATCGGACTCCCGGTATAGGCCGTTGCGCGTATCGATTGAAACAACTCGATCGCAACGGCGCCTTTACATACAGCGCCGCTGTGGAAGTCGATGTCTCGCTCACGCCGGGGGATCAACACTGTCTGAGTCAGAACTATCCCAATCCGTTCAATCCTGTGACAGAAATTTCATTCGTCGTGCACGACGCACTCCCGGCCACGCTGACGGTGTATGACATGCTCGGCCGCGAAGTCGCCGTGCTCTTCGATGCACGCACGCAAGCAGACGTGCCGTATCGCTTCGCGTTCGACGCCTCGAGGATTCCAAGCGGCGTGTATTATTACCGGCTCCAGACGCCCGGTCTCACCGAGGTGAAAAAAATGACGGTGACGAAATAGATCTTCAATTGATATGCGACAGGATGCGGAGTCGAAGACACTCGCACTCCACATTCATCCTATTCATTTGTCGAGACAACGGCGGATTTCTTGGGCATGGACGGCGGAAGTGTGATCACACGTAACTGAGCGAGGATTTTATCAGCCACTTCCTGTGCCGTTGCTTTACGCTCTGCTTCCGGCACATCATCCATATGGAAAATATCCGAGTATTTCTTGTGCAGGCGAAGCGCGTCGATATGGATGATTTTATCTTCGTCAACAAGATTGTTAAGCACCCTGCCGATACACGCGAGGAAGCAGCCATCGATCATGATGATTTTTTCTGCCTGCTTCACCCACTGTGCCATTGAGGAGTGGGGGACCAACGCCACTTCAGCATAGCAGCTGCGCGCATAGCCGTCTTCCCTTGCCACAATATTGGCTGCAAGCCGCGCAATATCACCTCTGATACACGGTCCCTCACAAGAGAGAACCGGGGTGACTTTTTCGGCGATATTTTGTTTTGCCCACTTTTCCCCTACTGGACATGTCCCCGTCGTCTCATCAACCTGAATTGAAAAACGGGATCTTGACTCGGCCATAACGAACTCCATTTTCTATGAAGAAGGATAATGTTACTTGATGTGCTTAATCCATAGACGGAGATTGGCATCGAAAGGATACATCATTGTAGATCTTCCGGGGATTTGTCGAACGCGGTCTTGAGGTCACATCCCAATTCATTTCTTTCATCATGATAAAAGCTGCAATGGGTTTCCATTTCCGACTTCAGTTTTTTTCTGGCGCGATGTAATCGAATCTTCACGACATCAAGAGTAACCCCGAGAATATCAGCAATTTGCGCATTTTTCAATCCCTCCAGTTCACTGAGCACAATAACGGCCCGATAATCCTCCGGAAGGCGTTCAATGAAATTTCCGATGCAGTCATTCATTTCCGTTTGTATCAGTGAGGCATCAATTGAGAGGGGCTTTTCTCCTGTCCACGTATTGATATTTTCAATATGTACTTCAACGCGTGCAAACGGATCATCCGCCGATCCTTTCGTAATAGATCGGTGATACGAAGGGCTTCGCAGCCGATCCAATGCGGTGTTGGTGGCAATTCGATAGATCCATGTGGAGAGTTGCGACTCTCCTCGAAATGTATCCATTGCGGCGCTGACTTTTACGAAAACATCCTGTGTCAGGTCTTCCGCTTCGTGCTCACCCACTAAGCGCTGAAGATATCGGAG
>DATGXR010000128.1:0-29626 GCA_035298825.1 Bacteroidota bacterium | reverse complement strand
AGGATGAAATCGGAGATCTTGCACGAGATGTGGACGGCATCATCACACAGACACGAGCCAGCGTCTCGGCATTCGAAAAATCACGCCAGACGGTCAATGAGCTCATCAGTGAAGCAGGCATCCTGACGCAGGCCGCTCTCGACGGACGGCTTGAGACCAGAGGGGACGCCGGGAAATTCCAGGGCGGATACAGAGCGATTGTCGACGGCGTCAATAAGACGCTCGATGCGGTGATCCTTCCTGTCAAAGAAGGCTCAGACGTTTTGGCCGAGATGGTGGGCAATGATTTCACCGCACGCATGCAAGGCGACTATAAGGGAGATCATCAGTTACTAAAAAACAGCGTCAATCATCTGGGCGAGTCCCTGGTTGACGTGCTCAGACAAGTCAGCGAGGCCGTCTCGGCCACAGCCAGTGCCAGTAACCAGATCTCCAGTTCAACGGAAGAAATGGCCGCAGGCGCCCAGGAACAGACCCAGCAGGCAACGGAAGTCGCCGGGGCCGTTGAGCAGATGACGAAAACGATTATCGACACGACAAGAAATGCAGGCGATGCAGCTCAAATTGCCCGTGTGGCAGGAGAAACGGCCAAAGCCGGAGGCGCAGTAGTCGAAGAAACGATCTCAGGCATGAACCGGATTGCAGAAGTGGTGCAGAAATCCGCTTCGACAGTCGAAGCCCTGGGCAAATCAAGTGACCAGATCGGAGAGATCGTCCAGGTGATTGATGATATTGCAGACCAGACGAACCTCTTGGCATTGAATGCGGCCATTGAAGCGGCAAGAGCAGGCGAGCAGGGCCGGGGATTTGCCGTTGTGGCAGATGAGGTAAGAAAGCTTGCCGAGCGCACCACCAAAGCCACAAAAGAAATCGCAGGTATGATCCGACAGATCCAGAAAGACACAGCAGGCGCCGTTGAATCGATGAGCGAGGGCAAGAAGGAAGTCGAATCCGGAAAACTGCTTGCAGCCAAGGCAGGCGAGTCGCTCACGGAGATCATCGCCGGAGCCACGAAAGTCGTCGATACGGCCTCCCAAGTCGCAGCAGCAAGCGAGGAACAATCCAGCGCGTCGGAGCAGATCAGCAAGAATATCGAGGCCATCTCAAGCGTCACACAGGAATCGGCCGCCGGCACGCAGCAGATCGCACGGGCAGCCGAGGACTTGAACCGCCTGACGCAGAATCTGCAGGAGCTTGTGGGACAATTCAAGATCGATACGAACGGCTCGTCGACCGCCCGGCTTCAAGGATCAGCGCAGACGCCCGCTTCGGAAGAAAAGAGATTAACCGTCAATAAACACGGAAAATTATTTCGTCACAATTAAAAATACTATCTGGCTGCTCCGGGGCTTTGGCTCTTTCATCCTACCCCTCCCCCCTGTGTGAAAGCGTCAGCACCGGAGCAGCTCCTTAATAGACAAGGAATCATACGATGGAAACAACGACAGGTAAAAGCGGGCAACAGGAAGCGACGAATGAATTATTGCAGCTCGTCAGTTTTAAAATCGGCGATGAAGAATACGGTGTTGATATCGTGACCGTTCAGGAAATCAATCGGATGCTGAATATCACGCAGGTTCCGAATTCGCCGGACTACGTGGACGGTGTTGTGAATCTTCGGGGTCGTGTGATCCCGATCATCGATCTTCGCACACGGTTGCATATGGAACGCCGCCAACACGATAAGAATACGCGCATTGTCGTGCTTGAAATCAAAGGCCGCACAGTCGGCATGGTCGTCGATGGCGTGCGGGAGGTGCTGCGTATTCCGCCGAATGTGGCCGAAATGCCGCCTGACACTGTTTCGAGCAATGTCAACACGGATTACATCACTTCGATAGCGAAGCTCGAGGACCGTTTGCTCATGCTGCTCGATACAGAAAAAATACTTCTTACCACAAACGAAATGACGATCAATTAACATCCTTCCACACGGCATATGCGAGACGTGATGAGAGCAGCATCGCGGCTCCATGTGCCGATGTGGTTGTTTGCTAACATCCTTCCACACGGCATATGCGAGACGTGATGAGAGCAGCATCGCGGCTCCATATGCCGATGTGGTTGAATATCACATCGCCTCGCCAGTTAGCTCTCCGAGTACAAGAACCTCCCGTGTCATTTTTAATCACGATCGCTTAATTCATGTCATGTTCGAACCCTGCCGACTCGTGGATTCCTTTTGATTTTAGTCGAACAAAACACTATTATAGATGGTCAACAAAACATCGCGCATCACAATGTGGCCGGCAAAGTAACCGGTAACTAAAAAAATGAGGAACACCATTCAACACGTACACACACTCCTTGCATGCGTTTTTATCGTGATGCTTCTTTTCGCTCACATCAGCACCGCACAGATCCCGGCATTCCCGGGAGCCGAAGGCTATGCACAGTTTATCACCGGCGGCCGGGGCGGCGTTGTCTACGAAGTCACCACGACAGATGACGATGTGGTCAATCCGCCTCCGGGCAGTCTTCGATTCGCGCTCTATGATACGACCACGCGGCTTCCAAGAACGATCATCTTCAGGGTCTCGGGCATCATCACATTGAAGGGCCGATTGGATGTCGGGAAAAATCAAATCAACAACATCACGATTGCGGGACAGACCGCGCCGGGCGACGGGATCTGCCTTCGGAAATATCCGATGAAAGTGTACGCCACGAACTGCATCATTCGCTACATGCGATTTCGGCCGGGCGATGAAACCAACTCGAACAGTCCCGCCATTTACGGAATCGATGTTGAAAACGCGCGCGACATTCTTGTCGATCATTGTTCATTCTCATGGTCGATCGAAGAGACGGCGACGTTCTACGACAATAAGAATACGACGATGCAGTGGTGCATCATCAGCGAGAGTCTCAACAGCTCGGCCAATGTCAAAGGCGATCACGGGTATGCCGGTGTCTGGGGCGGTCAGTACGCGTCGTACCATCACAATCTCATCGCGCATCACCACAGTCGCACGCCCCGGTTCAACGGAGCGCGCTCGCACGACACGACAGCGATCATCGATTACAGGAACAACGTCATCTATAATTGGGGAAATTCCGATGCGACCTACGGCGGAGAAATCGTGATTGCAAACGGCGTTTCAAGAATCAACATGGTGGCAAATTATTACAAACCCGGTCCTGCCACACCCTCCGGCGTGAAGCGCTCTCGCATCATCGAACCGACAGATACCGACACATCTGTTGGCCGGAGGAGCAAATGGTTTATCAGGAACAATTATGTGTTTGGAAATACTGCAGTGACGACAGATAATTGGAATGGCGGCGTGCAGCCGAAACCGCTGCTGGGTTCGCTTGCCTTGTACAGATCGGATACCGCATTCACCGCGGCCGCTGTCTCGACGCAGACCGCCACCGAGGCCTATGCGTCGGTGCTTGCGCAGGCCGGAGCCACGCTTCCGCGCCGGGATCCCATCGATGCGCGCGTGGTGATGGAAACGGAATCGGGAAGCGCGACATACGGCGCCACATCACTTGCCACCGGAAATTATGGTCCGGGCACAGGAATCATCAACACACAATCGGACGTGGGCGGATGGCCTGTGTATGCGACGCTTCCGGCTCCGACCGACACCGATCACGATGGGATGCCCGATGAATGGGAAGTTGCACACGGCCTCTCGATCAACGATGCATCGGACAGAAACACAATCGGCGCAAACGGATATACAATGCTCGAAGAATATTTAAACAGTCTCACATCATCCGGAGCAACCGCAGTGGCGTCGGCATCTGTTGTAGCGCCATCATCATTTTCGCTTTCTCAAAATTTCCCGAATCCATTCAATCCGTCGACGACACTGCAATTTACCGTGCCGAGCGACGGACTTGCGACATTGACAATTTCGGATCTGCTCGGGCGGCACGTAGCGACAGTATTCAATGGCGTAGCAAAAGCCGGTGTCGTCACCACCTGTGTGTTCAACGCGTCGGCGTGTTCATCCGGACTCTATCTGGCCCGATTGAGTCAGAGAGGAAACGTCGCAGTAAAGAAAATTCATCTCGTGAAATAGGTTGCTCGTGAACGAAAAAAAAGGGGCGGCTTGACGCATCCGTCCATGCCGCCCTTTGTCCTTCCTTCTCTTGAACGCACGCTCTTCCATACTGCCTTCCTTTGCCTGAACGGACAGTGAACCACCCCGCCGCAAGCGGCGGCGAATTTGCCCCGAATCGAAAAAATTTCCGGAATGGAAAATTTATTCCGCAGAACCCCTTGACTTTAAAAGGAAATAATGGTATTTACAAATAATTCTAGAACGGTTTAGTAAGTTTACTCTGAATTACCGTAAATTGTTAGTTAGCTACAGGTTAAAGATTTTTTAACAAAAGTGTAGCGATTTATTTATCCGGTCGCCACCTTTCCACATCTTCCGCAGGCACCCATATGAAACATTTTGGCCGTATAACACACCGCATTGTTCTCTTTTTATTGATTCCGACGCTCGCCCTCAGTGCCGGTAAACTGAAAGGCAAAATCTTAGACGCTCAGAATAAGGATCCCATGATCGGCGCCAACGTCCTGGTGGTTGGAACGAGTATTGGCGCTGTCGCCGATATCTATGGAGCGTACATGCTGCCAGCAGTTCCTGCAGGCAAATATACTGTGCGCTGCTCATACATCGGATATCTTGTGAAGACATTGACCGTGACGATTGTCGACAATCAAACAAGCGAACTCGATTTTAGTCTTTCGCCGGATATCATCAAAGGAGAGGAAGTCGTGATCTCCGCCCAGGCATTCGGGCAGGCGGCCGCGATCAATCAACAGGTGGCATCCAATACAATCGTGAATGTCATCTCGGAGCAAAAAATCAAGGAGTTGCCGGATGCAAACGCGGCGGAGGCAATCGGCCGCTTGCCTGGCGTGTCTCTCATTCGCTCCGGAGGTGAGGCCAATAAAATCATCTTGCGCGGTCTCAATCAGAATATGACAACCATCACAGTCGACGGCATAAAATTATCGCCCACGGACGCCGATTCCAGAGGGGTCGATTTAAGTACGATTTCACAGGGTTCGTTGTCGGGAATCGTGTTGTCGAAAGCAGTGACATCGGATATGGAAGCGGAGGCCATTGCGGGTAACGTGAATTTTGTCACGAAAACGGCTCCTGAAATCAGGGATTTCCAGATCGATGCGTTGGGATCGTATGGGGCGATGGACAAGACGTATGATCAATATAATTATTTGGGCCGGTACGGAGAGCGTTTTTTTGATAATTTTCTCGGTGTGCAGCTCTTCGGAAACATCGAAAAGAGAAATCGCAGCAGCGAGGAATATACTGTCGATTACGACCAGTCATTAAATCAAAACAAAGATTACCAAATCAGCAATTTTACAATTCGCTATACCCCTGAAACAAGGAAGCGGCGCGGCATTAAATTACTCCTCGATATTGCGACGCCTGACGAAGGAGTCATTAAGTTGAATGGAGAACTCAACAGAACGGAGAGGAGATTGACCGTTGTCGACAGGAATTACCCCACGTTGAATGGCAGCATGACGTACAATTTCAGGGGCCAGGACATCAATACTGATATTAAAAACATTTCGCTTCAGGGAATGAACAATCTCGCCGGATGGCAGATCAACTGGAACATGTCGTACGTTGAATCAAATTCCGAAACACCGTACCTCTATGATATCAATGTCCAGGAACCCTCGTCGATGGATGGTCAGGGAAATATCATTTCGGGGATGCGCCCCGTTCCCTTTGAATATCGCAAGGGCACGGGGTATGAGAATCTCATTCCATTTTCGACGAACAACTTCAATATGGCGTTTCTCACACGCGGGTACGCGCGGACATCATCAAATCTTGACTACGAAAAAACGTTATTCCTTGATGCCAAGAAAAGTTATACGCTCTTAGATATGACCGGAGAGTTGAAATTCGGCGGGAAGTATCGTTCAAAATACCACCGGCGCTACAACACGTTAGGCTCTGCGATGTATTATAACGGCGTGACGTTTTATGATGATGTGCAATTGCAGGATGGATCGATCGTGCCGAAGGATCTTGCCCGCTATGGGTACGACCATTTGCAGCAGACGGGCGCCGGCTTGATTCTTGCCACCAATTTCATCGATCAGGAAACACGCAATGTGTATGGCAAATATATGCTTAACCCGATTCTGAGCGCTGAGCGCATGCGCGCATGGTATGACTTGAATATCCACGGGATCAATTCAAAATCGCATCGATTGGAATATACAGTGGATAAATCGGAGACCGGCACCAATTATGACCTGAACGAAAGCGTGACCGCCGGCTATCTGATGAATACACTCAACATGGGCACATTCGCCACGCTTATTGCAGGTGTGCGTATCGAGGCGGATAACAATCGATACAATGCGTTATTGACGCGTGAGGCAATCTCGGAGTATTCACAGTTTACCGATACCGCGTCGACGCACCAGGAAACAGTTATTCTTCCGAATTTTCATTTGATCTTCAAGCCGTCCGAAGAGCTGAATGTCCGCTTTGCCGCATTCAGAGGCATTAACCGTCCGAATTTTAATTACCGGTTACCGACCTATGTGTTTGGTACGGCTTCGGAAAATACAGGCTCCGATCCGTTCGTTATTCTCAGCAATACCAATCTCAAGAATGCGACCGCCTGGAACTTTGAAACGAACGTCCAGCTCTTCAGCAACACCATCGGATTGGTATCCCTCTCCGCGTTCTATAAGAACATCAGCAATGAAGTGCACCAGCTCTGGCTCGTGCCCATCACGAGCAAGGCGACCACGGACAGCCTGGGGGTCCGATTCCCTGACGGCAAGGCGCCTTTTTCAACATCGTATCAGATGACGTTTCCGTACAATTCCGATAAACCGACGCGTGTCTGGGGAATTGAAGTCGAGCATCAGGCGAATCTGCGCTTCCTTCCCGGTCTGCTGAGCAATCTTATTCTCAGTTACAACGTGTCAGTGATCAAAAGCGAAACGTATACTCCGGCGCAAGAATATATCGTGTACTATACGACGATTCCCGGCTTCCCATTCCCCGTGAAACAAACGGAGACACGGCTGTATGAGGAAAAGACAAGAATTGCCAATTCCCCCGAAGTGTTCGGCAACCTCTCCCTGGGGTATGATATCGGCGGTTTTTCCGCACGCGTGTCTTACTTCTACCAGGGCGAGTACTATAACGGATATTCAGGCGACGGCACAAGCGACAATATTCAGAAGGCATTCAGCAGAGTCGATCTTTCGGTAAAACAATCAATCACCGATTATTTATCGGTCGGTGTAAATGTCAATAATATCAACGATGCTGAAGAAGGCCGTTTTCTGGAGAACACCGTCAACGGATGGCGATTGGAATCGTCAAGCTACCGATATGGCACGACGGCCGATCTCTGGCTCAGGATAACGATGTAAAAAAGAACACGATTTGAATTCACAGGTAAGTTACACACAAAACCAAACTCAATCACAGCATCACCATTCATATCGAGGAGGTTCACAATGAAGCATGTTTACCGGTTGTGTATCAGCGCCATATTCGTATTGCTTGCTTGTTCCAATATCTTTGCGCAGTCGTCGCATGAGCTGTTTCTTCCCGCGCCGACGACGACGACATATTTAAATCAAATCATCTACGGTGATACGACGGCGACAGGCAAGAGAAAAGATACGGCTCGCGTCTATGTGCTGGAGCGGGGCGGCATCTGGTTTTACAACGGACCGATCAATAATCTCGGTTGGGACCTCAATATTCGGGCGGCCGAGGGTACGGGCAAGCTTCCCATTATTTACGGTGTCGTGGCTGCAGGCGGCAAGAGCGTACCGAACATTTTTATTCAGGCCGGAAGCAACGTGTCGGTCAAGAATCTGTTGATCGATACGTATCTGGACATCGATCCCGACTATTATAAAAATTATGGCTATGCGAACGAAACGATCGCGATCACGACTGCGGGCAACTATAACATCACTGTCGACGGCTGCGTGTTTGTCAATGGTGGATCGGCAACGTTGCGCATCGATGCCGCAATCCGCTCGGTCATCGTGACCAATAGCGTCTTTGCCAATAACGGACAGCCGCCGAAACTGAGCACGGGAAACGGTCGCGTCATCGATATGCGTGGCTCCTCCATCGACACATGTTTGATGGTCAACAATACGATGATCAATACCTGCGATCGAATTGTGCGTCGTCTCGCAAGCACGACCAGAATGAATAATTTCATCTTCGAACATAACACCATCCTGAACAACGGCGGTCGCTATGGCGTGATCTCGCTGAGCCTGGTCGGTAATAAAGTCCAAATCAGCAACAACTTATTTGTCGATCCGATGTCCTATGGTGCGGATTCATCATTAAAACGCCAGAATGACTGGATCGAAGCAGGCGAATCATATAATATGAATGCCAATAATGTCGCCAATTATCCAATCGGCAGCATTGGTGATGCAGGCAGAGTCAATATGGCGTGGATCTACAGTCAAAAAGAAGCCACTCCGTATGCAACAAAATGGAATGTGAAGAATAACTACTATTACATCACGCCTGAATTAGAAGCGGCATGGGCGAAGGTTCGCGCACTGAACAATAACACCGGGAATCCGACATTAAACGCCGGCAGCCCGCTCACCAATTTCATCAGCAGTCAGTTGGCAGATCCGACCAAAGCATTCATCAAATCCGCTGTGACATTTAAGAATGCGCCGAAAGATATGTCCGCACAGGCGTACTGGTGCCTCTCGCCCGGTCCGACAGGTTGCGGCGAAAACTCGAGCGGCGGTACAGCGTTTGCCGATTTTGACAAACATACGGGCGTGTACTATCGCGACACATTGGATTGCAGCTATGCCACAACACTTGCGGCATATACAGGCGGAGTCGACGGATATCCTGTGGGTGATTTAAATTGGTTCCCTGCAAAGAAAACAGCCTGGCAGACCGCGGGTGGTTGGGCAACTGGTGTTGCTGCTGAATCGATGACCCCGCGGGAATTTTCGTTGGGCCAGAACTATCCGAACCCGTTCAATCCCAGCACGCAGATCAGCTTTACGCTGAAGGCGTCAGGAATGACGACACTGAAGGTCTACAATGTGATCGGTCAGGAAGTGGCAAGCCTCGTCAACGGCATCGAAACAGCCGGCCAACACGAAGTGAGCTTTGACGCATCGCGCCTCTCAAGCGGCGTGTATTTCTATACGCTTCGCTCGGGCAATTTCATTGAAACAAAGAAAATGATGTTGATGAAGTAAATCGCTGGATGTTGAAGACATGAAAAAAACCGGGGAAATTATTTTCCCCGGTTTTTTTTGCGATTAAAAAAAGGATCCTGTGATGAACACTCTATTAAATGTTGTTGCGATGAGACGATTGCCGGTTCTGCTCACGATGCTTCTGTTTGTCCTTCCGCATCGAACCATACACGCGCAGACGCCCGCTTTGTCTTCAGGCTCGCTTGAAAAATTAGCCAACACGCATGATCTGAGTCTGCCCGATTGGGGACCATATACAAAACGGTATATCGGCGTCTCGCACATCCCGGAAAAGAAAAGCGGACTGCGATTCGATTTGAGTGTTTTTCCCGGATTCTACAGAAGAAAAGTTGAAGTGCCGAATGTTCATTACGAAACGGATTACCATCCATGGGAAGCGTCTCCGAATTTGGAATATTTCAGCTTTCGGCATGAGCTGACATGGAAAGACCAGGTCTATACGGACATCTCCTATTCCGAAGTGTCATCCACTGCGCGTCTGGTCCGGATCGCCTGTGTCAACAACACGGAAAACTACGAGAACCTCGCCGTCCATTTCATGGCGTCGATGAATTTTCCGCCGATCAAGGAATACAGCCCCTACACTCCCATTTATCCCGCCCTCGTGAAAATGCCCGAAGGCGCCCAGTGGATCAACGCGATCGATTATGAAGATTTGAAATTTGCTCACACGCGGCCGACGGATAATTTGGTGTATGACGGGAAAATGCGCGGAGAAATTCGAGACAATGGATTTGTCAACGGCTCCGGCATCGGCAAAGGATTCGGTCTCGATAAAAATGATGTCGTGTCGTATCGCATGAATATTGAAAAAGATATTCCTGAGGCACTGCTGTTGATTCGCTATCGTATGGCATCGGGCCAACACGTGTCGTTTGCGCTTTCCGGTGTGGCCACGCAGGATCTCACATTCAACGGCGGGGATGACTTCGGCATCGATACGGTCAGGATCGGCATGCTCAGCAAAGGCGAGCATGCATTCACGCTGACATCGAACGGAGGAGCCGGAGTTGATATCAACGGATTCATTGTCACTCCGTCCGCGGTGGCATCGTCAATCGCGTTCACGAAAAAAGAATGGAATCCGGTTCCCAAAATCACGAAGGGCCCGATAAAAAATTCGATCACCCTGAAGTACGACGATACGAACGTGTACTATGGACTCCTGTGGCAGTTCGATGAGGCCCAAGTCCGCGAATGGTATGGGCGCGATCTCTCCGACATCTTCAAGCGCATGGTCAACGAGCATGTGCAGACGGTGTTTCAGGGAGAAGGCGTCGGTCACTACACGAATGTCTTCCTGCGGCCGATCATCATGCAGCCCAAGTCCGTAAAAAATATTTACGCCATCATCTGCTGCGGCACAAAAGAGGAAGTGGAAAAACAGCTGACCGAGCTGAACACCACCCCGGCTTCATATGAGAACATCTATGCGGCGGCGCGAGGCCATGTGGTGAAGATGGATGGAACGCCGGACGGCGATCAATACAAATTCAGCATCGAGCGCATGAATGCCACGCTTGCCTGCAATGTCGTTTATCCGATCTACACGCAAAAAGACTATATTCGCCACAGCGCGCCGGGACGGTGGTGGGATTGTCTCTATACATGGGATTCGGGTTTCATCGGCATGGGATTGTTACAGACGGATACGAAACGCGCCATCGAAAATCTCAACGCCTATATGCAGGAGCCGGGCGCGCAATCAGCCTTCATCCATCACGGCTCGCCTGTTCCCGTCCAACATTATTTGTTTTTGGAATTATGGAATGCGACGCAATCGAAAGACGTCCTTGAATATTTTTATCCCCGCTTGAAACAGTATCATGAATTCATGGCGGGCCGGCTCGGCAGTTCAACCACGCGTGTGCTCAAGTCGAATATCCTGAAAACATGGGATTACTTCTACAACTCCGGCGGATGGGATGATTTGCCGCCGCAAAAATATACGCACGACAACACGCTGGAATCCACCGTCGCGCCGGTGATTACATCATCGCAGGTCATTCGAACGGCGAAGATTCTGAAAATGGCTGCCGCCCGTCTCGGGAAGAACGACGACATCAAGGCGTACGACGACGACATCGCCGTGTTGACAAACGCCCTTCAGAAATTTTCCTGGGATGAGAAATCGGGGTACTTCGGGTACGTTGTCCACGACAGCACTGGCAATCCGCTGCACGTGCTGAAATATCAGGACTCGGTCAATTATGATATGGGATTTGACGGAGCCTATCCGCTCATTGCCGGCATTTGCACCGATCAACAAAAGAAAGGAATCGTCGCCTCGCTGAAATCCGATAAACATCTGTGGTCCAAAGCCGGTCTGACGGCAGTTGATCAGTCGGCGCCGTATTATCAGAATGACGGATATTGGAATGGCACGGTCTGGATGTCCCATCAATGGTTCTTCTGGAAGACGATGCTTGATCTGGGTGAATCTGAATTTGCCTATAAGATTGCCAAGAAAGCGCTGGATGTGTGGAAACACGAGACGGAGATATCGTACAATTGCATGGAACACTTTCTCAATGAAACCGCGCGCGGCGCCGGATGGCATGAATTCGGCGGTTTGTCTTCGCCTGTGGTCATGTGGTATTCGGCATACTTCCGTCCCGGCAATTTCAGCACCGGTTTCGATCTGTGGCTGGAGAATAGAAAATTCAATAAAGACAATAGCGCGTTTTCTGTCGATGTGAATGCGGAAGGCAATTTGAATCGCGCGACAAGTGTGGTTGCATGTATGAATCCGGCGTACAGCTATGCTGTGACGTGGAATGGAAAGCCCTTGGCGAGCACTGCGGTGGGGCGCGGCACATTGAGCATCACGATTCCGATCGACACGGTCAAACGCGGGAAACTTGAAATTCACAAAAAATAATCAGATCCCCTTGGTGTGTTGGGACAGAGCCTTCGTGTGTGAGAAGGCTCACACCCGCCACCCAATGAACGAATCAAACGCTATATCATGGAAGTACCAATGAAACGAAACTATTATATCGTCGGTCTCATCTTTTTGACATTCTTTGTCATTTCGCTCGTCACGAATATTTTGGGCGCGCTGAATCCGGATATCATTACGAGCTTCAATCTCAGCCTGACGATGTCGGCATTTCTTCCCTTCGCCTTTTTTATCGCCTACGGGGTGATGTCCATCCCCGCAGGCATTCTGGTGGAGAAGTACAAGGAAAAGAAGACGATGATTGCGGCGTTTTCCGTGGCGTTTTCCGGCGCGCTCCTGTTTTCGATCTTTCCACATTATGCGGTGTTTCTTCCGTCGCTCTTTTTGATGGGAGCAGGTATGGCCATGCTGCAAGTGGCGATCAATCCGCTCCTGCGCGTTTCGGGCGGAGAGGAGCATTTCGCCTTCAATTCAGTGATGGCGCAGCTGGTCTTCGGCGGCGCATCGTTTCTTGCCCCGATGCTCTTATCGTATCTGGTCTCGAGTCTGACCGATACACATTCGGATAATTTCGTCAAAACAATCTTTGCCGGCGTTATTCCTGAAAATCTTTCGTGGGTGTCGCTGTATCTCTTCTTTACGGTGGTGTTGCTCGTGATGATGCTCATCATGATTGTGTCGCGGTTTCCCGTCGTGGAACGGAAGGAAGATGAGAAATCGGGCAGCTGGGCGACTCATCGCAGCTTGTTCAAAAATAAAATTGTGATCCTCTACTTCATCGGAATTTTCGCCTATGTGGGAACCGAACAAGGCGTGTCGTATTGGATATCGAAATTTCTCTTCACCTATCATGGCTACGATCCGCTGATGATCGGAGCCCCGATTGTCGGCTGGTTCTGGGGAATGATGTCGATCGGATGTCTGATCGGGCTGGGATTGCTCAAGCTCTTCGACAGCAGAAGGATTTTACTCGGCGCCGTGATTTCGGCGGCCATTTTTTTGAGCGCCGCGTTATTCGGTCCCGGCACGATCGCGCTGCTTGCATTTCCGATGGTCGGATTTTCGCTGTCGGTCATGTGGTCCATCATTTTCTCGCTCGCGTTAAATTCACTCGAGAGTCATCACGGATCCTTCGCCGGAATTTTATGCACGGCGATCATCGGCGGCGCGGTGATTCAGTTATTGATCGGATGGCTTGGTGACGTGTTCGGACTTCGCACCGGCATGACATTTATCTATGTGACGCTGGCGTATATTTTCGGCATCGGACTCTGGGCCGATCCGATCATTTCGAACGAGACAATAAAATTGAAACCGGCCACTGACAACGGGCTGCGTCCTGTCAAGACGTCGGAAATTTCAAAGTAAGGGCTGATATGAAACTTCTTGGAATCGACTTAGGGGGAACCAACGTCAGAGTCGGCCTGGTCGAGCATCAGGCATTGACACGAGTCGAATCGATGCCAATCACGAGCGGAGGCAGCGAGACCGATGTGCTTGATAATATTCATGACGTGCTCGGGAAATTCAGCGGCGTCCCGATCGATGGAATCGGCATCGGGGTGCCGAGTGTGGTGGATGTCGAACAGGGGATAGTCTATGACGTGCAAAATATTCCATCCTGGAAAGCGGTTCCCCTCAAGAAAATCATGGAGGAGCGCTATCGCGTGCCCGTGTTCGTCAACAACGACGCAAATTGTTTTGCCGCGGGCGAGAAATATTTCGGGAACGCAACGCCGTATCAGAACATTGTCGGCTTAATCATCGGGACGGGACTCGGCGCTGGACTCATTATCAACAATCGGTTGTATGCCGGAAAAAATTGCGGAGCGGGCGAATTCGGCAACATCCCGTATAAGGATCACACGTATGAGTATTATTGCAGCGGACAATATTTTACGCGTGAATTCGGTGTGACGGGCAAAGACGTTTGTGAAAAAGCCGACGCGGGCGACGCGCTTGCACTGGCAATTTTCCGTAAGTATGGCGCCCAACTCGGAGAGGCGATCAAATTGATCATGTACGCCGTGGATCCCGAAGCGATCATTTTGGGCGGATCGGTGGGCAAATCCTTCCGGTTTTTCCAGGAAGAGATGTGGAAGACGATAAAAGATTTTGCCTACTCGCAATCAGCCGAGAAGATTCATATTGACGTCTCGAAGAAGGAAAATATTGCGATTCTTGGCGCGGCGGCACTCTATCTGGATGCCCACGGCAAAGAATGAGTGTAAACAGGCGCACACGCACCTGTAGTGCTTGATGTTTTCAGGGGATGCGGGAGAGACAGATGTTGCCCGGGGGTAAAAAAACACGGCAGCAGAGTAAAATAGTACTTGACAGTCGAGAGAAATAATCGTTCTTTATACTAAAGAAACTAAAGCGGTTTAGTTAATTTGCTGTGAAATTTCGATATAATCTGTAGCATTGTTTTAATGTTCTTCTACAATTTATATAAAACGGTTTAGTGCACAAGACACTGGTGGCGGAATTCGAGCCGGTTAACAAGACTTCGATGCAGATGTGTTGATTGCATGACATTCATGATCGGTAAATAAAATGCGAATAACCATTTCAGATATTGCAAAATTGGCAAACGTTTCCAAGTCGGCGGTGTCGATTGTGTTGAACAACAAGCCGGGCGTTTCCGATAAGACACGTTCGAAAGTACTTGAAACGATTAAAAAGTACAATTACAGTCCCAATCACATTGCGCAGTCGCTTGCCACGCGCGAAACGAAGAGTATCGGCCTCATCACAAAAGAAATCAATAATCCGTACTTCGCCAATGTGATGAAGGGTGTCTACGATACATGTTCTCAGCTTGGGTATTCGGTTCTTTTGGGAAGTTCCGAATTATCGTGTGAGAAGGAATTGGAAATCGTCAATGCATTGCTTGGCAAGCGTGTCGACGGACTGCTCATCTCGCCGCTTCAAAATGAAGATTCGAATTTCGCGTATCTCTCCAATTTGCTTCGCGATAATTATCCGTTGGTGCTTCTGGGAGAGGTAAAAAACTACGCCACGAACAGTGTCGATATCGACAACTTTGCGGCGGCGTATGATGCGGTCTCGTATTTGATCAAGCTTGGGCACAAGCGTATCGCTCACCTTGCCGGATCGGTGCACTCGCTTCACGGACAAAAGCGATTGGAAGGCTACAAGCAGGCGTTGAATGACAATAACCTTGCGATCAACAAAAACTATATCGTCTCGGTCGAACCGAACATCGCCTCCGGCTTCAATGCCGGCAGGCAAATGTTCTCAAAAGTTGTTGAATTGCCGACGGCGGTATTCTGCTATAACGATCTTGTCGCGATCGGACTTGTGAACGCGCTGCACCAAATGAGAATTCCAGTTCCCGAAAAGGTGTCCGTGATCGGATTTGATAATATTGATTTCAGTCAATATGTGCAGATCCCGCTCACCACCATCCAAATGCCCGCCTATGAAATCGGAAAATCGGCGACGACGTTATTGATTAAACAAATTGCTTCCCCAGGCGATGTGCTGAATGAGAAGATCATCATGCGGCACGAACTGATCGTGAGAAATTCCTGCGCCAAATATAAAAAAGGCAGGGCCTGATGAAGTATTGCTTCCGAGTGACGCCAAGGAATATTGAGTGACGATGAAGACCTTTGGATTTTTCATATTGCTGTGGGGAGTTCTTGTGCCCCGTGGTTACGGCCAATCCGATAGCCGGTTTGCCGATCGCCGCTTGAATGAAATTCAAATGATCGGCAGCCATAATAGTTACAAAAAGGCGCTTGATCCCTCATTGTTGAAATTTATTGCCGTTCTGGTACCGCAGCTTGCCGCGTCGCTTCAGTATGAGCACATCCCGCTAGATGAACAATTGAACCTCGGTCTGCGAAATCTGGAGTTGGATGTTGTCTTTGATCCCGACGGCGGCCGGTATGCAGAACCGTTGGGACTCCGCATCATGAATTGTTTTTCGAGCGCTCACGCACCCTACGATTCCGCTCAGGATCTCAAAAAACCGGGATTGAAGGTCATGCATGTCCCGGATTTTGATTTCCGAAGCCATCAATTGCTGTTTACGGATTGCCTGCGAGTGATTAAGAAATGGTCGGATCACCATAAGAACCATATTCCCATCTTCATCACAGTGAATGCAAAAGACGACCAGTTGAGCCTCCCGGGCACGATCGCTCCTCTGCCGTTTACCCCATCGGCGCTGCATTCCATCGATACCGAAATCCGATCCGTTTTTTCCGAGGATGATTTGATCACGCCGGAGTTGATCAAAGGCGCGCACCGCACGCTGGAGGAAGCGATCCTGAACGCGGGGTGGCCGAAGATTCATGACGTGAAAGGGCGTGTGCTGTTCGTGCTCGATGAAACCGGGCCAAAACTTGACGCCTATCTGGGACCCGGTCGCGACAGCTCATCGGGCAACGTCATGTTCGTCAATGCGAAGGAAGGCACCCCGAACGCCGCGATCAGGATCGTGAATGACCCGATCGAAAGCACTGCATATATTACGCGATTGGTTCAACAGGGATATCTCGTCAGGACGCGCGCCGACGCCGATACGAAACAAGCGCGTGAAAATAATTATGATCGATTCACTCAGGCAGGCAGAAGCGGGGCGCAAATTATCACAACGGATTATTATCTGCCGTCTAAATTTTTTTCATCCCCGTACTGCGTCGAGTTTACCGATCACAATTATGTCAGAACGAATAAGGTTGTTCACAAGTCGGGAAAGTAGCCGATGAAGAATTGTTTTTTGAAAACTTCATTCATCGTGCTGGCCATTGCGGGTTCGGCGACCGCATCGCATGTGGCCGCGGAGGATAATGACGTGGCATACGTCAATCCATTGATCGGTACGGCGCCGTCACATACAATCAGCGCACTTGCGCATGGCAGCGGATCGGAAAATAACGCACAGGTCATTCCGTCGGTGACCATGCCGTTTGGCATGACCAACTGGACGCCTCAAACCAGGCATGTCGAAACGAAATGCACGGCGCCGTATTACTATGCCGATACGCTCATCACCGGATTCAGGGGAAGTCACTGGCTCAGCGGATCGTGCACGCAGGATTACGGCAGCGTGACTGTCATGCCGCTGAACGACACGAAGATGATGGCAGCCGACAAACGGGGATCGCATTTCTCGCATGCGAACGAACAATCGACTCCCTACTATTATAAAACAGTTCTTGAAGACAGCCGCATCGAAAGTGAAATCACGTCCACTGCGCGGACAGGAATTCTGAGATTCACTTTTTCCGACACGGACAGCGGCGTCGTGGCGATTGAACCCAACAGCGATTTTGCCGAGGGATTTATCCAGATTATTCCCGAGCGAAATGAATGCGTCGGATACAATCCCGTTCACAGAATTTATCAGGGATGGGGAACACTTGCGGGATTCAAGGGGTACTTTGTCGCACGGTTCGATCGTGCCTTCGATGCGTATGGCACCTATTTCGGCCGTGAGATTCAGTACGGACAGAAAGAACTCTCGCATCACCCGGGATTGGGCGGCTTCGTGTCATTTGCGCTCCATGGCAGTCGCACGATCATTGTGAAGGTGGGAACGTCGTTCACCAGTATTGACGAGGCAAGAAAAAATCTCGACGCTGAAACGCGCACCGTTGATTTTGATTCGGCCAAAGCGGTGTCGAAGGCCGTGTGGAACCGGATGCTTTCCGTGATCGACATCGGTGCGGCTGCGGCCGACGAAAAAACGAAATTCTATACGGCGCTCTATCACAGCCTTCTTCAACCGAGAGTCTATAACGACTATGACGGTTCATATCCCGGTTTTGCCGGAAGCGACTCGGTGTATCATTCGGGGAAACATAATTATTATGACGATTTTTCACTCTGGGATACGTACCGGGCGCTTCACCCCTTGTATAATTTATTGCTTCCTGAACAGAGTGCCGATATGATGCGGTCGCTCCTGGCCAAGGGCGCGCAAGGCGGATGGCTTCCCATCTTCCCGTGCTGGAACAGTTACACCTCGGCTATGATCGGCGATCATGGAATTTCAGTCATTGCCGATGCGTACTCGAAAGGGGTCATCGACCTTACGGAGTCGGAGTATCAACTCCTGAAAAAAAATGCAACGCAGTCACCGCTTTCGTACGCCGAGTACGCAAACGGCAAAGGCAGGCGCGCACTGCAATCCTATATGAAATACGGATACATCCCTTTGGAAGACAGCGTGAAGGAATCATTTCATAAAGGCGAACAGGTCTCGCGCACGCTTGAATATGCGTACGATGACTTTGCATTGAGCGCGATCGCAAAAAAAATGGGCAAGGAAGAGGATGCCCGCTACTTTCTTTCGCGGTCCGAAAACTACCGGCATGTGTACGACACGAGCGTCAGTTGCGTTCGGGGAAGATTTGCCGACGGAACATTTACCGACACGTTCAGGAAAACCGAGCGGATGCCGTACATCACTGAGGGCACGCCGTGGCAATACACATGGTATGTCCCCCATGATATAGAGGGATTGATCGGTCTGATGGGAGGAAGGGAAAAATTCAATCGCAATTTGGATGAATTCTTTGCGGCCGGCCAATATTGGCATGGCAATGAACCCGGACACCAGATTCCGTTTCTCTATGCGTATTCGGGCCAGATGGAGAAAACGAAAAAAATCGTCGACAAGATATTGCATGAAGAATACAGTTCCGATCCAGGCGGATTAAGCGGGAATGATGACTCCGGTCAAATGTCCGCGTGGTATGTCTTCGCCGCTCTTGGCCTGTATCCCGTCTGTCCGGCAAAGGACGAATATGCCGTGTTTCTCCCGGCATTTGAAAAGATCACGCTTCATTTCCAAAACGGCAGGACGCTTGTGATTGCGGCCGATGGCATGCGCTCCGGCTCAACGCGCGTAAAGGAAATCACACTGAATGGAGTGCCGATTCGCGGCGCCACGCTTTCGCATTCGGAATTACTCAAGGGCGGAACACTCGAATTTGTCATGGAGGGGAACAAATGAAAACGCCTGCTCTCGATCTCTTGCATCGCGCCTACGGAAAATTCGGCATTGCCGCATTCAATGTGTTCACTGCGGAACAAATTCATGGAGTCTTCGGCGGCGCCGCAGATGCGCAAATCCCGATCATCGTTCAGGTGACTCCGGCCGCGCGCAATTATTTGCACCCCGGATTTATCGAAGGATTGATAACGGCGGCGGCGACGATCTATTACTCGACAGATTTTTCAATGCATCTGGATCACGGAAACATGGAACATTGTCTTGATGCGATTGAATCCGGATTTTACGATTCGGTGATGATCGACGCGTCACACGAAAATTTTGAGACGAATATCGCCATGACATCCGAGATCGTCGCGCGCGCGCATGCCAATGGCATCGCCGTTGAAGCCGAGCTTGGCGTTCTGCGCGGCATCGAGGATGATCTCAACGTCTCGGACGAGAAAGCGAGATACACCGATCCGAGACAAGTCGTCGAATTTGTCGAGCGAACCAAGGCCGATTCGCTTGCCGTGGCGGTGGGAACAAGCCATGGCGCGTATAAATTCAGCGGCAACAGCGGTCTGCAAATCGATATTCTCAAGGAGATTCAGCAACAGCTGCCCGGTTTTCCGATTGTGCTCCACGGGGCGTCGAATGTGCCGCAGTCTGAAATTACGCGCATCAATCAAGCGGGAGGGAAAATCAAATCATCGGCCAAAGGAGTCGACGAACACGAGCTGCTCGAGGCGATCGCATACGGCGTCACAAAAATCAATATCGCGACCGATATGAGGCTGATCTGGGCGAGAGTGCACCGGGAGTTCTTCGGCCAGACACCGGAGCAGTTCGATCCCATTCTCCCTGGTAAAAAATATATCGAAGAGTTAAAGGTATTTGTCAAACAAAAATGTCAGTCATTAATACTTGCATCCAATGAACACTGAAACAACCCGATCGCTGCTGGTCCATCCGAAGACAGATGGACCAGGCATGTATCACGAACTCTCAGCACAGCAAGCCGGCTGGAAACACTTGGGCTTCGGCGCTCAAAAATTACGCCGGGGGCAGGACTGGAAACATCACACACGCGACAATGAACTGTGCATCGTTTTGCTTGGCGGAAAATTTTCAATCTCATCTGCCTGGGGGGAGTGGATCACTGAAAATTCAAGAGCGAATGTCTTTGGCGGATTGCCGCATGCGGCTTATTTGCCGCCCGAAACGGAATTTGTCCTGACCGCCTTGAGCGATGAAGTGGATATCGCCTTTGGGTATGCCAAAGGGGACACGCGATACGAAGGATATTTCATCACTCCGAAGCGGGTACACGAATATGGGATCGAATTCCGGGGAGGCGATAACGCATCGCGTCAGATCAATTCGATCATTCCGCCGGGTTCTGCGTGCAGCAAATTGGTGTGTGTCGAAGTCTATACGCCTTCCGGAAACTGGAGCTCGTTTCCGGCGCATAAACACGACACGCGCGTGACTGATACAACAGGAAAGGTGAAGGAAGCCGAGCTTGAAGAAATTTATTTCTACAAGTTCGACCGGCCGCAGGGCTTTGCCTTGCAGAAGGTCTACACCGATGATCGGTCATTGAATGAAATCGCAGAGCCGCATATGAACGATCTGGTGCTCATCCCCCGAGGGTATCATCCGGTTGCAGCCGGACATGGATACACTGCGTACTATCTGAATTTTTTAGCCGGCAGCGATCAATCTCTTGCAAGCACGGACGATCCGCAGCACAAATGGATCTATGGGACGTGGAAAAAAATGGATGAGCGACTGCCGATTGTCTCACTGGACATGAATGAAGGGAAATCATTTCAATGAAAAAATATGATGTGATCACATACGGGCGTTCGTCCATCGATCTCTACAGCAACAATATCGGTTCGCCGTTCATCGATATCAAGGAATTCGGCGCGTTTGTCGGCGGCTCCCCTTTGAATATTGCCGTGGGCACCACCCGGCTCGGCTTAAAAGCGGCGTTACTCACCGCCGTCGGCAATGATATGGTTGGGAAATTTCTTCTCAATTTCTTGCTGAAAGAGGGCGTGGAGACTGCATTTATTCCGGTGAAGGACAACGCCCGCACGAGTGCGGTGATTTTAGGAATCGAGCCTCCGGGAAATTTTCCGCTTGTCTATTACCGTGACAACTGCGCCGATTCGAAATTAAACATCGACGATGTGATGAAAGCCGACATCGCGAATTCCAGATTGATTGAATTTTCAGCCACGGCGTTGAATATGGAGCCGACGCGCTCGGCGGCATTTTTTGCGGCCGAGCGGGCCAGAGAAAACAATGTTCCGGTGCTTGTCGATCTTGATTTCCGGGCCGACCAATGGCACGACCCGCGCGCGTTCGGCGTGACCGCCCGCGCCTTCCTAAATTATTGCACACTGGCGCTCGGCACCGAAGAGGAAATCCTTGCGACGATGCTCAAGGATCCGTCGCAAATTACAATCAAAAACCAGCAGATCTCCGCTCCCGAGATTACCGGCAATATCGACGATGCGATTAAGGGCATTTTGAAAACCGGCGTCGAGACATTGATCGTCAAGCGCGGCGTGAAGGGCTCATCGGTCTTTCTGAAAGACGGCACCGTCATCGACGTCCCCGGTTTTCCGGTGGAGGTCATTAATATCCTCGGCGCCGGTGATGCGTTTGCGGCGGGATTCATTTACGGATACCTGCAGGGATGGGATTGGTATAAATGCTGCCGTCTTGCGAACGCCTGCGGAGCGATTTTAGTGACAAAACATGGATGCGCCAATTTTAATCCCACATATGAAGAAGCGATGACCTTCATTGAATCCAAAGGAGGATTTTAAGTGGACACGATTCGCTTGACGGTTGCACAGGCAACAATCCAATATCTCAAGAACCAATACGTCCAGCGTGACGGCATTGAGCAAAAATTTTTTGCCGGTTGTTTCGGAATCTTCGGACATGGCAATGTCGCCGGTATTGGCCAGGCCCTGCAGCAAAATCCGGACTTTCGCTATTATCAGACGCGCAATGAACAATCCATGGTGCACACCGCCGCCGCCTATGCCAAGATGAAAAACCGGTTGAGCACGTTCGTCTGTACGACATCAATCGGACCCGGGGCGACCAATATGATTACGGGCGCCGCGGCCGCGACAATCAACAGACTGCCCGTCTTGCTGCTGCCGGGCGATATCTTTGCGCGCAGGAATGTCGCTCCGGTGCTGCAACAGCTTGAATCCCCATCGACGCAGGATATTTCAGTCAACGATTGCTTCAAGCCCGTCTCAAGATATTGGGATCGCATCAACAGGCCCGAACAATTGATCACGTCGCTGCCCGAGGCAATGCGCGTGCTGACGTCCCCGGCCGAAACCGGCGCGGTCACACTGGCCATGCCGCAGGATGTGCAGGCCGAAGCGTTCGATTTTCCGATCGCCTTATTTGCCAGACGCGTCTGGACGATTCAGCGCACGCGTCCCGACAGGCAGAGCCTTGCACGGGCGATTGAGCTGATCCGTCAAAGTGCGAAACCACTCATCATCAGCGGCGGAGGAACGATCTACAGCGACGCCGTCGATGAGCTCATTCGGCTTGTGAACAAAACGGGTATTCCCGTTACCGAAACATTTGCAGGCAAAGGCGCACTTCCGTACGATATGCCGGAGGCGCTTGGCGCCGTCGGCGCCACAGGCACGCCCGGCGCGGTCGCGATGGCGCACGACGCCGATCTGGTGATCGGCATCGGAACGCGCTACAGCGATTTTACCACCGCGTCAAAAACCGCGTTTCAACATCCCGGTGTGCGCTTCATCAATATCAACGTCACGGAATTCGATTCGTACAAGCACACCGCCATTCCCGTCATCGCCGATGCAAAAGAAGCGCTCACCGAGCTCATCGACGGACTGGGCGCATACAGGGTTGATAGAGCATGGCACGATCGGGCCGTTGCCTATTCGACGGCGTGGGATAAGACGGTGTCAGCTTATTACGCCGACAAGCAGCGTCTGCCTGTGACACAGGCCGAAGTCGTGGGAGCAGTGAATAATTTCTGCGAACCGAAGGATGTCGTTCTTTGCGCGGCAGGAAGCCTGCCGGGCGATCTGCATAAATTATGGCGCACGCGGGACACAAAAGGATTTCATCTGGAATACGGATATTCCACAATGGGATATGAAATCGCGGCCGGACTGGGCGCAAAGCTTGCTTGTCCGGATCGGGAAATCTATGTGATGGTGGGCGACGGCAATTATCTCATGAACAATCACGAGATCATCACGGCCGTTCAGGAGGGAATTAAAATGACGATCGTCCTGCTGAACAATAACGGATTCGGCAGCATCGGCGCGCTTTCCGAATCGATCGGCAGCAAACGCTTCGGCACGAAATACAGATTCAGAAATTGCGACACGGGCCAAATTGACGGGGGCATGCTGCCCGTCGATTTTATCAAGAATGCCGAAAGTCTCGGCGCGAACGTGCTTGCCGCAACAAACATCGAATCGTTGACGCAGGCGCTGAAGGCCGCGAAATCGTCAGGCACAACGACACTGATTTACATCGAAACCGATTTGGAAAAAAGCGTCGACGGATATGGGTGGTGGGAAGTTGCGATTGCAGAGGTGTCGGAGATGGAGTCGGTCCGCGCAGCGCGTAAAAAATATCTCGAGAGCAAACAACAACAAAAGTATTATTTGTAATACACGCCGATCGTTGTGCCGGCAGGCTCCGTCTATTCCGGTTCAACGTTCACACGAAAAAAAAGAAAATGGAACGAGAGACGCACACATGAAAAAATTAAAGAATTACATCAACGGCGAATGGATCGAAAGCGCATCGACAGCATATCTGGATGTGGAAGATCCGGGCACAGGAAAAACGATCAGCCAGGTTCCCCAGGGATGCGCGGAAGATATCGAACTGGCGGCGGCCGCTGCCTCGCGGGCCTTCCTCTCCTGGCGCAATACGCCTGCCGGCGCGCGCATCCAGTACCTCTTCAAGATGAAGGATATTCTTGAAAAAAACGCCAACGACATTGCCGTCATCTGCACAAAAGAATGCGGAAAAACCCTGGCCGAATCGAAGGGTGAAATTCTCCGCGCGATTGAAAATATCGAAGTCGCCTGCGGCATCCCCACACTGATGCAGGGAGAGTTTTCGGAGGATATCGCCTCAGGTATCGATGAATTCGTGATTCGTCAGCCGTTGGGTGTCGGGGCATGCATCGCGCCGTTTAATTTCCCGATCATGATCTCATTCTGGTTCTTCCCGTACGCCCTTGCCTGCGGCAACACGTACATCGTCAAGCCTTCTGAAAAAGTCCCCGAGACGATGACACGAATATTCGAACTCTTCGAAGAGCTGCATCTGCCCGAGGGCGTGCTCAATATGGTGCATGGCGGCAAACACACGGTCGATGCCATCCTCACACATCCGGAAGTTCGAGCAATCAGTTTTGTCGGTTCCTCGCATGTCGCAAAATATGTGTATGCAAAAGGCGCCGAATACGGAAAGAGAGTTCAGGCGCAGGGCGGAGCGAAAAATCCGCTGCTTGTGATGGAAGACGCCGATGTGGATACGACAACACGAATCATCGCCGACAGTGTTTACGGCTGCGCCGGACAGCGATGTCTTGCCGCGTCGACCGTTGTGCTTGTGGGCAAGGCGAAAGAAAAATTCAGGGACGCCATCATCAAGGCCGCAAAATCGAAGGCGACGTGTTACGGACTCGATCAATCGTCGCAGATGGGCGCCATCATTACCAAAGAAAGCAAAGAGCGCATCCTCAATTTGATAAATGATGCCGAGCAAAAAGGCGCCGCCGTTTTATTGGACGGACGCACGGGCTGTGTCGAAGGTCATGAAGACGGCAATTACATTTTCCCGACCATTTTGGAGAACGTTCCGCCGCACGCCGATGCGGATACGACAGAAATCTTCGGACCCGTCATGAACCTGAAATACGTGGACACACTCGACGAGGGCATCGAATTCATCAATAGCGGCCGCTATGGCAACGCTGCCTCCATCTTTACATCGAGCGGTTCTGTGGCGCGAAAATTCAGGCACGACGCCGTGGCCGGAAATATCGGCGTGAATATCGGCGTGCCCGCCCCGATGGCGTTCTTTCCATTCAGCGGCTGGAAGGAATCCTTCTTCGGAGACCTGCACGGTCAATCGAATCACGCCGTCGAATTTTACACGCAGACCAAAGTGGTCATCGAGCGATGGCACGACGAATGGTCCAGGAAATTTTAATCGATCGACACGGAAGCAAACGACACACGATGAAGACAAAAAACGTTATCGGAGCAATTGCAATGCTGATGCTGTTTCTTCAGCTCTCGGCAGTCTGCGACCAAAACGAAACCGCACAGACCATAAAGCGCACACCGGATCCGGAATTGGAAAATCCCGCGCTGCAGAGCATCAACAAGGAGCTGCCGCGCGCTTCGTTTATGAGTTATGCAGCGCGCGAAGGCGCGCTTCGGGATGACAAGACACAATCGCCATGGTTTCTTTCGCTCAACGGCGCATGGAAATTTACATACGCCCAGGGCTGTCAGCATCGGGTAGCGGACTTTGGGGCTGAGCATGCGGATGTGAGCACGTGGGCGGATATCGATGTGCCGTCCAATATGGAAATGAAAGGATATGGAATACCGATTTATGTGAACATGGAATACGAATGGGCGTGGCATCACATGCAGCAAAAGCCGTATGTCGATATGGATAAAAATTCGTTTGGCTACTACAGAAAGGAGTTCGATCTTCCGGCGTCGTGGAAGGACCGTGAAGTATTCGTCCACTTCGGCGCCGTCAAATCCGCCGGCTCTGTGTATGTGAACGGACGCCGCGTCGGATTGACAAAGGACGGGAAAGCACCTGCCGAATTTGATCTGACGCCCTATGTGCATACGGGCCGCAATACGATTGCCGTGGAAGTGATCCGATGGACGGACGGGAGCTATCTTGAATGTCAGGACTTCTGGCGCTTAAGCGGCATCACGCGCGAGGTCTATCTTTATTCGCAGCCTCAGGTGCGTATACGCGATTTCTTTGCGCACGCAGCGCTCAGCGATGATTATACAGACGGGAAGTTTTCACTTGAAGTGGAAATGAACAACCACACCGGGAAGCGATGCGAGCGCAGGATCGAATACGAAATCCTCGATGACGCAGGAACAAAAGTCGGCGGCGCCGCCGCGCTTGTTTCAATCGACGCAAAGAAGACCGCCTCCGTTTCTCCCACAGGATCGATCGTGAAGCGCGTCAGGCAATGGTCGGCGGAACTTCCGACGTTGTATACGCTGCTCGTTTCTGTGAAGGATGCCAAAGGAACCGTGACTGAAGTCACATCGGCAAAAATCGGATTTCGTTCTGTCGAAATTAAAAACGGACTGCTGCTTGTCAACGGGAAACGCATTCTCCTGAAAGGTGTGAACATTCACGAATTTAATCCCGCAACCGGGCAGGTCGTGAACGAGGAGCTGATGCGGAAGGATATCGAGCAGATGAAGCGCCACAACATCAACGCCGTCCGGACCAGCCACTATCCGCAGCCGGAAGAGTGGTATGCGCTGTGCGACCGATATGGATTGTATCTGATCGACGAGGCGAATATCGAATCGCATGCGATGGGATACAACTTAAAAAAAGGCGGGACGCTTGCAAACGATCCCGACTGGCTTGAAGCGCATCTTGCGAGAACCAAAAACTGCATCGAGCGCGATAAAAATCACCCGAGCGTGATCATCTGGTCGCTGGGGAATGAAGCCGGAAACGGGTACAATTTTTACACGACGTATCTGTGGACGAAGCATCGCGATACGACGCGCCCCGTTCAATACGAACAGGCGAAGCTTGAATGGAATACGGATATCTACTGTCCGATGTATGCCGGAATTCCGAGCATGGAAAAATACGCGCAGGAAAATCATGACCGTCCGCTCATTCAGTGCGAATACGAACATGCGATGGGCAACAGCGAAGGCAACATGAAAGATTATTGGGACATGATTGAGCGGTATCCCAATCTTCAGGGAGGATTTATCTGGGACTGGGTCGACCAGGGAATCCTCAAGACACAAAACGGAAAACAATTTTGGGCGTATGGAGGCGACTTCGGTCCCGAGGGGACTCCCACCGACGGCAATTTTCTCATCAACGGGGTGGTGTTTCCCGATCGATCGTCGAAGCCGCACGGAATGGAAGTCAAAAAAGTGTACCAGAACGTTGGATTCACTGCGCTCGATCTGCAAGCGGGCAGATTCGAGATCGTCAACAAATTCCGATTTAAATCGTTGGCAAACTGCAGGCTCGACTGGACGCTTGAAGGAAACGGGAAAGCGCTGCGATCGGGAACGCTTGAAAATCTTTCTGCGCTTCCCGAAGAGAAAGAATCGGTTTCAATCGACCTGAAAGGCGTGACACCCGCTCAAGGTGTGGAATACTATCTCAAATTGTCCGTGAAGTTAAAAGCGGAAGAACCCTTTCTTCCTGCAGGATGGGAGATTGCCTCGGAACAATTTCGAATGCCAGGCTCCGCCGTGAAGATTCATCGTGTGTTTTCCGATACATCCAGTGTGACGCTGAAAGAAGATTCGACCATCTCGATTTCCGGAAAAGATTTCCGGATCGCGATCAACAGACAATCAGGCATGATCGCATCATACGTGTATAAGCATGCGGAATTGATCAAAGACGGCAAGGGACCGCGTCCGAATTTCTGGAGGGCGCCCACGGACAATGATTACGGATGGAAGATGCCGGTCAAATGTGCGGAATGGAAAATCGCCTCCACAGCGGATCTCAAGGCAAGCCATGTCGCAACGAGCGCAAACAAGGACGGATCGGCGTCCGTTGAAGTTGAATATCACTATCCAAATGTGCAGACGAGGTGGATCACGCGCTATACCGTTTTCGGCAACGGAGCGCTCAGGGTCAGCAACCAGATGACTGTGACGGATACATCGAGTCGCGTCATTCCGCGTATCGGCATGACGATGCAATTGCCCGCCAGATACTCGATGATTGAGTACTATGGACGCGGACCGATGGAAAATTATTGGGACCGGAAAGCATGCGCCGATGTCGGCAGATACACTTCGACGGTGAACGATCAATACCTCCCATATATCCGTCCGCAGGAAAACGGACATCGAACCGATACGCGCTGGCTGGCGCTCTATGACGAGAAGAAGGCGGGTCTCCTGATCGAGGCGGACAGTCTGTTTGAATTCAACGCGCTTGCAAACACGATTGAAGATTTTGATGCCGGAGTGGAGAAGGATCTGAATCTTCGGCACACATGCGACATTGCGCCCAGAGCGCTCGTCGAAGTAAATATTGATTATCGAATGATGGGCCTCGGCGGAGATAACAGCTGGGGCGCCACACCGCACAAAGAGTATACGCTCGTTCCATCATCCAGGTTGTTCGAATACGGATTCACGCTCATTCCGTTTGAAAAATTCGACGACCCGGGCAGCGTCGCCTTTCATTAAGCGAGAGATCTTACTAACGAAGTGCACACTAACCCTAAAAAAAAGTGACGACATGATAAAAATAGCCAATGCACCCTGCTCGTGGGGAGTTCTCGAATTTGAACTCGAAGGGAAAGCCCCCGATTATATTCAAGTGTTGAATGAAATCAAGGAAACCGGGTATGAGGGAACCGAACTCGGCGATTGGGGATTCATGCCGACCGATCCCGGCGCACTGAAGGCCGAACTGGCGAAACGCCAACTGACGATGCTCGGCGCGTTTGTTCCCGTCTTGTTGAAGGACAAATCGAAACATGCCGACGGAATCCAGACGGCGATTAAGACGGCGGACCTGATGCGTGCGGCCGGGTATTGCGACTCGTTCATCGTGCTGGCGGATAATAATGGAACGATCCCGGTACGCACCAAAAACGCGGGCCGCATCACACCGGAGATGGGACTGACAAATGATGAATGGAAAATCTTTGCCGAGGGCGCAACCGAATTGGCGCGCCGCGTGAAGGATGCCACGGGCGTGAGAACCGTCTTTCATCATCACTGCGGAGGGTATGTTGAGACTCCCCGAGAAGTAGAGACCCTTATGCAGCAGACGGATCCTGAATTGGTAGGATTGGTCCTGGATATGGGGCATTATATGTTCGGCGGAGGAGATCCGTTGCAGGCGTTGAAACAATACTCGAAGCGCATCTGGCATGTGCATTTTAAGGATTGCGACAATCGTGTGGCTGCATCGTCGCGAACGAACGGATGGGATTATTTCGAATCGGTACGCAACGGCGTTTTCTGCGAGCTGGGCAAGGGTTCGGTGGACTTCCGATCGATCGTCGATGAGTTGCAGCGGCAGCAGTACAACGGATGGATCGTCGTCGAGCAGGATGTGCTCCCTGGCATGGGAAAGCCGAAAGAATGTGCACAAAATAACAGGAATTTTATTAAGTCTCTTGGATTATGAACAAAGTCATGGAGGGAACAAT
>DATGXR010000127.1:0-52187 GCA_035298825.1 Bacteroidota bacterium | reverse complement strand
AGCCTATGGAAATACTTGAAACTCCAATGGCGAGGAGAAAATAATCTTTATTACGCGATCTAAGGAGCCGACACGATTTTTGCAAAAATAGCATACCCTGCGGGAAGCCTCTGTCCGATCCATGCATCGAGATCGATCGAGAAAACGATCACCATCCCCTTCCCGAGCGCTTTGCGCACAAGCACCGGTTTGCCGTCGACAGTGGTGATAAGCTTTTCATACTGCGACGAAGCGGGAACATCGATCACTCCGCGTACGACACCATCGGCGGATGCGACACTCTCTGCAGATGCAGCACCGTTGGCATCCTTACTTCCGTCGATTGGTGCGGAAAGTGATGCCTGATACTCCGGGACCGCCTTGAGCGCGTTTGATTGGATGAGGTCCGTGGGACGAAACGCCACAGTGTCGGGTGAAAACAATCTTGCAGGCGAACCGGAAAATTGTGGCAGCACGATGACGCGTCCCCCGTCGCGAATCCACTGCACGAATGATGCTCCATGTCCGAAATCATCAAGCTGCGTGTCGCGGTCAATCATCAGCACATCGGTATTCGAAAGCAGCGCGTCGGTTATTCGGCGGCTCGGCGTGATAGAGACATGCAGTCCCGCCATCGCAAAATATTCAATCAGCGGTGAGGCGGCGCGGTCAGAGACGAGTACGATTCGTTTGCCGCCCAAAGACGGCATCGTCAATGACCTTCCAATAAACGTTCCGATCGGGCGTTTGCCTGCGCCAATTCGTCCCTTGTATTCTGCAATCGACGATCCGGATGCCCAGCGAAGATGCAGCGTGTCTGTCCGATGTTCATCTTTATCATTGAGCGAAAAGCGCACGGTATCCGATGCGCATAGCGAATCGTTCACGAAGAATGCCCCATCGACAGGATCACGCGTAAAATTATACGAATCGACGATCACCCGTGATCCCTCGGCAATCGGCACGACGGGTGTTTGCACGACAGAGGCGTGACGCGAGCTGTAGCGCAGTGTGACTTCCTTTGTCATGATGAAACTCTTGGCATCCGACTTTCCCCGATGCACGATCGAAAAGCGGAAGGGATCATCGAGTGTCGTGCGGCCGAGACCATAGAGAGCCACAGGCGTGTTGAACGAAAGATGTTCGGGCGTTAGCACACGGAAGATGGAATCGCGGTTGAGATCGAAGATGGTGGTCTTCGTTTCGTTGAATCCCCAATCCTCATTTTTTGATTTATGGAAGATGAGTTGATTGATGCCGCTTTTCAACTCCTGACGCAGAAATCTCACACTGAGAAAAAACACCTGTCTTTCGGTGAGAATACTGTCGCTCACCTGAATATCGACATATCGTTCGGCCGCCTTCGCATGCAGATAATCAAGATCGCCTTTCCAGAGAATCAGCGCGCGCTGATCGAGTTCGGAATAGTTCTTGAGTCCCCGCTGCAAATGCACAGATACGCTTTCTTCGGCGGCGGCAACGCTTTGCCGCGCGCGCGCAGTGGCGCCGCTTAACAGACTTTCTCCGGCTCTCTGCACACTCTGTGCAACAGCGCGCAATTCGGGTGATGACACATGGATGCCGTCGAGAATGAATCGGGATGGATGATTGCCCGCCTCCTGTTCAATGATGCGATAGTGCACCCGGTCCGGCGCCTGTTCGTGTGAAGGCTGAAGCAAGAGACTTGCATACATCGAGCGTGCCGTTGCAGCCAGGCGTTTTGCTTCTGCGGTCTCTTTTGTTTTTGCGGCGGTCAACGACATCGCGCCTTGTTCGGCAGCGTGATGCGCTTCGGCGATACATTGAACGCGCCAGGATGAACGGACATCGGGAAAACCTTTTGCGCACTGATCTGCGGCGCTGCGAACAGCGCTTGCGATCAACGAACCCTGCACATGCGCCGGAGTAACATCCGCGCCCGTACACAGCAGAATCAGATGCGGCTTGACCGTTGCAACGATACGCGTCATTCTTGCTGTGAGCGAATCGGCGCGCCACGCATGTTCCATCGAAACAGAATCAAGACCGACGTCCGGAATATTGAGGAAGAATGCATGTCCGTCGAACGCAATCGATGTTCGTCGTGCTTCTTCTTTTCGCCGTGCTGCGACGATGGGCTGCGACCAGGGTCCGGTTTCAGACGGCACGGACTCTCCGTTCGTCATATAGAGAAACGAGAGTCGGGCGCCGGATGTTGTTCGAAGCATTGCGAGCCCGTTGAAATCCTCCTGACCCGGTCTGAGTGCCACGACGAGAATAGTGGGACCGGATTTGAGTTGTTGGGCGCGAATGGTCGGTGAAATGGGAGCAAGCATCTGTGCGGGCATCACGTCCGCACGGAACAAGGACAGGATAAAAACACAGAGTATCGTTCGAAAAAGTATCCGCATTAGAATTCTTCGTGTGTGATTTCTCAGTGAAGCACGTTGTCTCTTTTTGAATATAAATGAAAAAAGGGGACGGAACAACCTGTTCCGTCCCCTTTTCAATGACACATCTTGAAGCAATTAGAATCCTAACGACACCGTGAAGACGTTGTTGCCGCCGAAATACTTCACGTCGCGATAGGCGTAGTCGAGCCGTGCCTGGACATCGCCAAGATCGACTGCGATACCAAGACCTGCCGTGAAGCCGTAGATATAGCTCTGCTGTCCGGCAACGTCTTTACCGGATTGCGGTGAAAGCGAGTATCCGCCGCGGACAAAGAGCATGTTCTGGAACGCGAACTCTCCGCCGACTTTGTATTCGTCGTTCGAGAAGTTGTTGTTCTCGAAAATGCCCGACAGTGTCAATGCATTTTCTTCGCCGAACTTCTGCTTGTAGCCGAGGCCGATTTCCATCGATGTCGGAAGATCGAAGCCCGAGGTGCTCACAGTATACCAGTTCGGGTTATCATTCCGGCTTGCGCCCGTGATTGTTCCCTGCTGTGTGAGATTCGAACCTTCGTACTTCATTTGCGTTCCGACGTTCTTGATTGCGATACCGATACTGAGACCGGGAACGACCAGTCCGTCATACTGGATACCGACTGTGAACGCGACGCCCGATGCCGAGGTGCTCATGATCTTTTCGTTCACGAGCATTGCGGTAGCGCCGAACGAGACGCGATCGGACACGAGGCTTGAATAGGTCAAACCGATGTTGAAGAATGACGGCGAATACGTCTCGCCCGTTCCATCGGGGAACAATTCCGATGTCACCGGGATATCACCGAATCCCAACGATTTGATGCTCAATCCGAGCGATCCGAGGCTGCCTGCTTTCATGGCAACTGCAGCGTAGCTCACGTTGATATCGGCGATGTGATTCATTGTTGAAAACATGACATCCACATCGGAGTTGGCGCGAGCCATACCGGCCGGATTGAAATACATTGCTTCTGCACCAGTAATGGTGGCAAGTGCTGAACTTCCCAGTGCGATGCCTCGGGCGCCGACGGGGATAAGCAGTTCTGCGGCTCCGGCGCTTGCAATGCGGTTTGGATTGCCGGCCAATGCGGTCAGAACGCTAAGCAGCAATATGGCAAAAACAAACGCTGAGCGCTTCATAATGACTTTCATATTTGTTCTCCTTTTCAATTCGAATTTCATATCTTAGTCCGCGACTTAGAGTTTGTCAAGGATTTGGGATTCGGGAATGACCGCGAATTTCAGGATTTTCGTTTTTCCAAGATCTGGCATCTCGATATAAGCGATAAACATTCCGGCAACGACCGGCACTCCGGCTTCATTGGACAAGTTCCAGCGCATGAACTGCTGCGTATCATCGGCTGGTTTGACCAACGTGCGGATCAACACACCGGCGAGCGTGAAGATTCGAATTGTCGCGTTCTTCGGCAAATGACTGAATGTGACAAAGCGTTCGTATTTCGAAGTCTCCGCAAGGTTGAATCCGAAGTACGGATTCGGGAAGACATTGATTTTCTCAACATCGACCTTTGCCGCATCTGCGGACGCCGTGATTTTAGGTGCGGTAAATGTGAATTTATCCGCGACCGTATTCACATGGCTGGCTGTAATCAGGAACTCGTTACCGGCTTGCCATGAGTTGGCATTTCTACGAGCACAGGTCATGACCCACATTAACGGTGTTGTAGCGTTGTTCGAGAGATTCACCGCCAATTTGGGATCGGGTGTCGTGGAATATGGCGCCTTAAAGATAAAGGCAAATTCTCTATTGACAGAGTTGTCGCCATCTGTTGTCGGCGGCCAGTAGCGACCATCAACGGTTGCATTTTTGGCGTTATTTTCAAACATACCGACAGCCAAACGCGTCGGCGGGTCGGTTTCCATATCCCAAGCGGAGAACGGTACGGAATAATTGAAATCCTGATAGGGATAACCCGCCTCCTTATTGATGATCCACGGAGTAAAAGACGGATCGGCCGAAGGCGAACCTGCAGCTCTCAAGTAGCGATAGGCTTTCGAGAAATTCTCATCGCTTTGCTGCGCCTTCGGATCCCACAATGTCGTTGCGTCAACGGCTGCGAATTTCAGGACAACAGAGTGGTAGTCGGAAAGTCCAAGTGTTGTGCCGACACCGCCAAAGGCAAAGTGGCCTGCCATACCGATCGTGCCTGCAGCCTGATCATAGGCTGCAGCGGCATCAGCTGCACCAGAGCTGAATCCTTCCAGGCCTAAGCCAGTAAAGCCACCCACAGGTGAAATCAGACGTACTCCGGCCGGAATCGACCAACGCTTCATTCCGGGCGCCGGTCCGAGTACTTTCACCATCAACCCATCGATGATACCATAGTTAATATCACCAGTCTGATTCTCCTGATTGGATAAGACAGTTGTGTTCGTTGTTACATCCTTAACACCCCATGTTGTCACTCCATCTGCCGTTTCAAAGAAAACAGAATAGTCATGACCGGTGACTTTTGTCGGATCGACAACCGTTACGATCGTGCTTCCATCGCTGATACCGGCTGAGTGTGTCACATGTACCGTATCGCCTGTGGAGCCTGTGTAACGTGTACCGGGCGTAGGCTTCTGCGGAACAGCAAGCTTCCACTGCGGTGCGCTCTCCAACGCTTTCGGCGTTGCAGTTTCGTTATAACTATAAGCGGTCACTGCATAGTAGTACGACTGGCCGTTAATCAGCGGACGGCTGTTCAACGCGTCTTCTTTGGCATCATAATAGCGGACAACGCCGTTATCATTGCCGAACTGAACAGGTTTAAAGAGAACCACGCCAGTTGCTTCGTCATACTCGTTGTCAAAAACCTTCCCGACGCCATCGACCACATCGTATGTCGCAAGAAGCTTCTTGTTAGCGCCAGCCGGAGTTGATGCCTGATACACGTTGTATCCTTCGAACTTGTATCCCAGAGAATTGTATGCCTCGAGAGCTTCCGACTTATTAATGTCTGACCAGTTGAGCACCAACTCGCCATCCAACTGAGCGATTGACACAGTCGGCTGCGGCGGAGGAGCCGCAAGATTGAAGAAGTTATCGAACGCCGACTGAGCGATATCGGAATAGAACTTCAACACCGAAACGCTCGAAATTCTATCGCCGCCCTGCCCGACAAGCGTCGCAACAACGACTTCCTGTGTATCGCCGGGATTCAATTTGAACGGTCCCGTCACCATGCACAAGCGGCGGTCGCCCGGAGGCGCGATTGAACCATTCGATTCCGTCCAGCCTTTGCCCGTTGCCGGGTCGCCGGAGAACACGAATTTCGTGATCTGTCCTGTGATCAGGTCCCTGTTCGGAGCTCCTGTCGGCGCAACTGTGCCGTTCATCAGGTTGTACCAATGACGCGTACCGGAGATGAGACCCTGCGCCGGATCGGAGTAGGTCGTGCTGCCGTTGATGAAAAAGTTGAATGCAGACATGCCGAGGTTTTTATAACCATAGCGGCGTTGGTTGTTGAAGATTCCGGAATCGCCCGGAGCAACAACAAGCGGACCCTGGAAGAAGTCGTATCCCGCTGCAGGCGGTTTGTCGCCATAGTACGTATCGCGGGCTCTGCCGTTGTAGACATATCCAAGACTTCGGGAAATATCGCAACCGACAAAGTCGTCTCCGGCATCGCCGAGATCGGGATCGGACCACTGCGAAAAGAATGCCGAGTCAAGCGCGGTATTGCTCTTGTTGATGATCTTGTTGCGCGTGAAGATTGTGTTGCCCAACGCGCCCGTGCGACGATATGCCCAGATCGTTCGTTGATATTCGAGACCGATCGGATTGGAACCGTACATATAGGTCGTGCGGCTTGCATCAAGATCATTGGAGACATGCCACAGCGTCTGATCGGCGCCCGGCACACCCGCACTGTCGATATCCGGGTCGTATACGCCGTTGTGGTTTTTATCGTCGAACGGGGCACCCTGTGTGGCGGGCCATTCGTTCCAGTCCTTGATGTAATTCTCGTAGATCTGCTGCGCTGTAATATTCACATCGCGGCTCAGCAAAGGCACTTCTTCTTCCTGAAGAATTTTCAGAGCCTGATCAAGCGGTGTCTTGGGGGTGATATCAGGTCGCACACGGTATGTCCGGTTGGCTGCATCGCCCGGATCAGAGGCAGTCAGAGCTGTGTAAGCAACGCCGCTGTTGAGAATGCGTCCCGCCTGCAATCCATGCCGGTAGGCCGAACCGCCTGTGCGCAGATTCGCTTCAACGCCCTTTTGGCCGTAGTATCCAGACCACACAAGGCCGTCTTCAAAGATAGCGGTATTGCCGCTGCCTTTGGGCCATTCGAGTCCCGATCCGCCAGTGTATGTATTGTACGAACCGTCACCGTTGTTACTGTAATAGTTGAAGATGTTGTTGATAAGGATTGTGGCCTTATCGTCATTCGTCGACACCTTCTGGAGCTTGCGTCCCTTGTCGGCATAGTTGCTGCCTGCGAATGACACCGTCGAAGACACGATGAGAATTGCCAGCAATGCAACGCCGAATATCCGTAATCTCGTCATTTGGATTTCTCCTATAATTAAGTTCAATAGTGGATTAATACCCAAGCATCACGCCAAAGCGAATCTGACGAGGCGGCCCAAAGGTACCGGCATTACGTCCACCGTTGAACGTATTGTACATATCAGCATACGTTCCAGCTTCAGAACCATATGACAATGCCCTATTGACTCCGGCTGTGGTTCCGAGCCAACCATCATTCTTCGGATCTCCGGTTCTCACAAAAGAGGCGGTTGCATTGTCCGTGCCGAGGATGTTGATGACATAGACATACACATTCAGATTAACCGGTCCGAAGTCGAAGGACTTGTCCAAACGCGCATCGAACTGGAAGTACCACGGCGTTGTCGAGGCGCCGATTTCTTCAATCGGTGAGCGGAAACGCGGATCGGTTGCGTTATCCGGCGTGCCGAATGTCAAGCGTGTGAAGTTGCTTCCACTGTTAAACTGGGCAAGAAGATTCAGACCCAATTCGGACAGGATCGGACCGCCGTCGTTCTTTCCGAAGCGATAATCAAGCGAGGCGCTTCCGCGATGCGTCTGATTGAATGTCAGCGGCACGATATATTTCGGCGTGAAGACGCCGCCGCCGAGCGGTGAACCCCAGGCTCCGGCCAGAGCATTCGGCGTTGATCCGGTTCCGCGCGCATCGGAAAGCGTGTAGCTCAATTGCGCCTGGATGCGTTGTGTGCGGCGCAGTGTGAATTTGAACTCGAGTCCCTTTGTGGTGGCAAAGTCGCCGTTGACGTATGCGACATATCCGCCATGCACGGGGCTTGTCGATGCGATGTTGGTATAGGTCACCTGACCGACGATGTCCTTATAGAAGGCCGTCACGTCCAACGCTGCTGCGGCGCCGACCTGCTGCTCGAAGCCGAGTTCGTAGGATGTGGTTTGTTCGGGTTCGATGCCGAAGGCCGCGGGATTCTGATAGAAGAATCCGCCCTTGATGATACTATAGAACAACGGGGTTCCGCGATACGATTCTGCCAAACGCGGCTGCTGGATGAAGCGGCCGTACTGGGCATGGAACACTGTGCGATCGGTCACCGGGAACGAGAATCCGATACGCGGACTCACATAGTTGTGTGCAGGTGAAACTTTAAAATTTCCGGATTGGATTGCCGCCAATGAATCGACGAACGTGATCGAATGCGGATTGGCCCAGTCGATGCCATCGGACGAAATATAGTCGTAGCGCAAGCCGACATTCAACACGATATCCGACAACTCGATCTTGCTTTGGACATAACCGGCTGCCGTGACAGGCTTGCGTGCGCCGAGATCAAGCGTCGCTCCGTTGTAGACGATATCATTGTCGATTTCATTGCCAAACACATCATATCCAAGATTATCCGGACCGTAATTGCGAATGCGCTTAGCCAGCATACCGGTCGGGGACATGTCGCTCGGATTGAGTGTTGAATCCTTGAAATTTATCGCCCAATTTCTTTGGCCGGCAGGATTGAACCTGCGATACGTCGTCGCGTTGTATTCACCGCCCATTTTGAGTTCGATCGTGTTCGTCAGCTGCGAGGAGATGTTCAAGCGCGCAGACGACTGGCTGAGCTTCGATTTAAAATAAGCGGCAACCTGCGATCCGTACTGATTGAAGGCAGGAAGTTCGCCCACGGCATCGTCTTTTGTGCCGAGCATGATCTGATAAGCCGGGAAGTTCAAACCATCGGCGCGCAGTGTGTATCCGTATTTGGCGTTTTCTGTCGAATCGCCATAGTAACGGATCTTATCGGCGCCCTTGCCGAAAGCCGGATCATATTGTTCCTGATTGTTGAATGTGTAGGCATATCCGGCTTCAATGCTTGTTTTCGTATCGAGCCAGTATGTCGCCTTCAGGTTTCCAAAACCGTTTGTATTATCATACTTCCCAAGGCGGGCCTGATTCAAGAGGTTTGCCGTTAGCGTCGAAAACTGTCCCGTGTTCTTCGAGTACGATCCGCTTGCCTTCAACTGGAGCGAAGAAAGCGCATAGGAAATTGTTCCTGTGAATGTCGAGCGAAGATCATTGCCGCCCATCGTGTTGCCCGGTGTGCCGACGAGATTCAGCGTATCGACAGGATACACACCAGCATCGTTCTTTTCAGGATGAACAGGGGTCGGTGTTCCGAACATGCGGACGTTCTGATAATTGTATCCGTCCCACACGCGTGCTGAAGGATTGCCCGCATTTGCTCCCGGATCGCCCTGCTTCGTGATCTGCGCGCTGCCGAAGACGCGGAGGTTTTCGACCGCAACCGGACCGCCGGCAGTCACCGTCACATCGGAATAGCCATAGGAATATCCGCCCAGCGACTTCTGGCCGAGCTTCGTGTAATTGTCTGTTTCACCGAGCACCATCAATTTCCAGGTTTCGGAACCGCTCTTCAGATCGCTTCGCACGAGTCCGGAGCTTGATCCGCCGAATTCGGCTGTATAGCCGCCGGTGAGCACCTGAATCTGTTCGAGCGCTTCAGCGGTGATTGACACGGAGCGACCGCCATTGACGACATCTTTAATCGCGACGCCGTCGAGCGAGAATCCGGTTTCGTCGGCGCGACCGCCGCGAATATAAAAGTTGCCGCCGTTTTCAACCACACCCGGTTCGAGTGAAATTGCCGCGTTTACACCGCGAGCCGGCATTTTTTCGATGGCGTCGGCGTTGATGATACGAACGGCGCCCGTGGCGCTCTTATTCACCAGTGGCCGCGAGGCGACGATTTCGACCGCCTGCATCTGCACGTCTTCCGACGTGAGCACCACATTGGCCTCAGTCGTCAGGTCCGTGTTGACGCGAATATTCGACACCGTACGTGCGCGGTATCCGATGCACGATGCTTTAATTGTGTAGGTGCCGACCTGGATGTTCAGGATAAGATAATTTCCATTGACATCCGTTGTCGCACCCATGTTTGTTCCTTCGACGACAACGCTTGCGCCGACGATGGGATCTTTTGTCTTTCCATCGACAACCGATCCGCGGATCTTGCCGGATTGCGCAAACATTATTCCAGGAACCAATACCAACAGCAGCAGTCTCAACCAATATTTATGTTGCATACAAAAACCTCCTTCTTAGGTGGAATGTATGATTTGAACTAAGGGGTTTTTTTTATTGCCCAATCAGCAAAAAAAGATCGCCTCAAGGAGCATGAAACGCCAAATGTAAAAAAAGGCGAAACTTTCCTGCGCCTATCGCGTAAGAAAGTACGACCCTCATCTACATCAATGTAAGTGTATGGTCATATTCGATCTCCTTGAGTTTAAAAAAATATTCCTGATGAAATTGTTTTTTTTATTCACAACAAATTTTGTAGACGAAATTCTTTTTAAAAGATCAGCTTGGTTTTTAAAGGCAACATTATTCCACTCCCCGAATGATTAATGCCGGCAGCATGATGACACACAGTGCATCATCATTGGCCGACGCGACGTTGATCAATACAGGTGAGCGATAAGGGAGTACGCCGTCGTTTCATAGAAAACGCAAGCGCCAAGAGGCGAGAGGATTCTTCCTTTTTTAGTAGAGTGTAACTCAAGGGTATCAATATGCCATTCAGAATTATTTGTTAAAGTCACCTGCGTTCAGCAACTATTATAATGTCCAACTAGATTTTTTTCCCGCACTCAATCCACATTCAGACATCCAATTCGCGGTCGTATTTCCACCCGAAATTACTTTTTATTGCAATAACGGTACGTAATATATAGTATGATATTACAATTGTCAAGTCTCCGCACAAAAAACAGCACGCGCGACACGTGCAATAGCACGGAGACGAAGTCCGCTTTCACAAAAGGGAGTATCAGTCGACCACGGAGGACATCAGAAGTTTCGACAGAAGCATTCCCGTGAGGAAGTGCAGAGCTTGATGGACCGCTTGAGTAAATCAACCAACCCGTTCCCCGCCCGACGGACGAAGAATGACATCACACATCATATATCCGAAAAAATCCGTGTAAACCGTTGAGTTTAAAAATCAATCTGAAGAGCTTCTTGCCCGTCTTCGTCGATGACGGGCGTCTTGTAGGGGCAGAGCCAGTGTCTCAGTGTGCAGTCAGGATGTAGAAAAAAATTCATGTTCCCGGCGAAAGCACTCATCACGCCATCGCTGCATGAACAATCGTTCACGTCGTATAGGGACAATGTAAAGCATCAAATTACAATTGTCAAGTTCCGTGTGAAAAATAGTGACAAATTTTTCACTATAGACTCCCCTCCCCTGAAAAAAAATCCCCGACGCCAGGATTGTGAGAGACGTCGGGGATTTCTTCATTGTTCAAGACAGCGGAGGTTCCTCTCAGAGCGAGACGACTTTCGCATCGAGGATGCCGTCGATCGATTCGATCTGTTTGACGACGGCCGAGGGGATCTCGTTATCCACCGCAACGATCGTGAGCGCTTTTTCGCCCAGGCCCGAGCGGCCGAGCGAGAGTCCCGCGATATTGATATTCGCCGCGGCAAGCACGCCGCCGACAGAAGCGAGCATGCCCGGACGGTCGATATTTGAATACAGCAGCATGTTGCCTTCCGGATTGACCTCGAAGAAGAAATTGTCGATCCGGACCAGTCGCGGATTGGTAGTGCCGAAGACCGTGCCTGCAAGCGTCTTTTTTTCGGAGGTCGTCGAGTATTCAACCGAGAGCAACTGCTGGTAGTTGGCTCCGTCGAACTCCTTCTTTTCGCTCATGCGGATTCCCATTTCCTGGGCGATGAAAGGCGAGTTCACATAATTGACGGGTTCGCCGATCAGCTTCGAGAAGATGCCATGCAGCACGCCGGCCTTCAGGAGTTCCATGTACTTGTGCAGGAGTTCGCCCCGCAGCTCGACGGTGATTTCCTTCAGCGTTCCCTTCATCGTCTGGCCGATCAGCTTGCCCATCTTTTCGGCGAGCGAAAGGAAGGGAAGGATTTCGGCGGGTTGGCCCGCCTGCAGCGCCACGGCATTGACCGCTCCGGCGATGCCGCGGTTATGGAGCGCGTCGGCGATCTGGTGCGCGATCTGAATGGCGACTTTTTCCTGCGCCTCTTCGGTCGATGCGCCAAGATGCGGTGTGGCGATTACTTTCGGATGCTTCAACAGCGGATTGTCTTTCGGCGGCTCGACCACAAACACATCGAGCGCGGCGCCTGCCACGTGTCCGCTTTCAAGCGCGCGCAGCAATGCGCCCTCGTCAACGATGCCGCCGCGGGCGCAGTTGATGATGCGCACGCCCTTCTTGCACTGGGCGAGTGTCTCGTCGTTCAACAGTCCCTTGGTCTCTTCGTTCATCGGCGTATGCACAGTGATGAAGTCCGATCGTCGATAGATCTCCGCAAGCGAAACGAGTTCGACGCCGAGCTTCGAGGCAACATCGCCCCCGAGGACGGGATCGTATCCGATGACCGTCATGCCGAATGCCATGCAGCGTGTGGCGACTTCGCGGCCGATTTTTCCCATGCCGACCACGCCGAGTGTTTTGCCGTAGACCTCTGTGCCCATGAATTTTTTGCGTTCCCATTTTCCTGCCACGAGACTTGCGTTGGCCTGGGGAATGTTGCGCGAGAGCGAGAGCATCATCGAGACCGTGTGTTCGGCCGTCGAGATCGTGTTGCCGCCCGGCGTGTTCATCACGATGATACCGCGGCGCGATGCGGCCTCGGAATCGATATTGTCGACGCCGGCGCCGGCGCGTCCGATGACCTGCATCGAATGTGCGGCAGAGATGATATCGGCGGTGACCTGTGTGCCGGATCGGACCACAAGCGCGGCATAGTCGCCGATGCATGCCTTGATGTCGTCGGGCGGAAGTCCCGGTTTCGAATCGACGGTGAATCCTTCGCGCGTCAGAATATCGACGCAGCTTTGTTCGATCGGATCGGTTATGAGAATTTTCATGTGTGTGTGTCGTCGGGTTGTGGGAGATTTTTTTTGTGTGCTAGGGTTGTCGGGCGAGATGACATCTCGCCCGACAGAGATAGATCATTGGAATGACTTGATCACAGCCTGGACGCCGGCGCCGGTCTCGAATGCGTAGCCGCATTCTTTCAGCGTCAGCTCGAGCGCGGTCATCATCGTGACCATATCGAACTCGTCGTAGTACCCGAGATGCGAAATGCGGAAGATCTTCCCGGCATAATCATCCTGTCCGCCTGCGATCGTGATGCCGTATTTCGATTTCAGAATTTTATTGAACTGTTTCCATTCGACGCCTTCGGGCAGCCAGACCGGCGTTACGGCGAACGATGCGGAATCGGAGAAGAGCTTCAGACCGAGCGCGGTCACACCGCAGCGAATCGCGTTGGCGAGACGTTCGTGACGCTTCCAGATATTTTCGATCCCCTCAGCCTTGAGCATCGAGAGCGCGGCATCGACGCCGATCACAAGCGAGACGGCGGGCGTCCACGGCGTATCGTTGGCGCCCCAGCTCTTGACGGCGCGCTTCAGATCGAAATAAAATTTCGGCAGCGTTGATGTTTCCATCTTTTCGATCGCGCGTTTCGACAGCGCGACAAATGCGAGACCCGGAGGAATCATCAACCCTTTTTGCGAGCCCGTGACGCATACATCGATGCCCCACTCGTCGAAGCGCATTTCATGCGCGCCCACGGCCGTGATGCCGTCGACGCAAACAAGCGCGTTCGAGTTTTCATGAATCGCCTTGGCGATCGCCTTGACGTCGGCCGCCGTGCCGGTCGATGTTTCCGAATGCACGACATAGACCGCCTTCGCTTCCGGGTGCGCCTTGAGCGCTTCAGTCACCTGGGCGACAGTCGCGGCCTTGCCCCATTCGATCTTCAGCTCGACGACATTCATGCCGTAGGCCTTGGGCATTTTCACCCAGCGCTCGCCGAACTTTCCGCCGTTACATGTGATGATCGTATCGCCGGGAGAGAACAGACTCACGAACGACGCTTCGACGCCGCCGGTGCCGGAGCTGGTGAGCACGACCACCGGCTGCTGCGTCTGAAAGAGGTACTGAAGATTTTGATGAACGCGCGTGAGCACTTCGCCGAATTCCGGATTACGATGATGGATGATCGGCTCGGCCATCTTCAGCATGACAGTTTCAGGAACGGGTGTCGGTCCGGGTGTAAAGAGTCTTTTTTTCATAGTGGTATCCTTCTCATGATGTACTGATTCACGATAGGTGATTATGTGAGTGTGTGTCAATGACGCAGGCAGCTGGAACCGCAAGATACGAGAAAAGCGGCTGAGAAACAAGGCACAAAAAAAAGGTTCCATCACTCAATGCGATGGAACCCGCAGATAAAAGTCTGAATTCTTGGATCCCGCGCCCGATTCCACACTGATTCATGGTCCGGGCACAGGCGCGTCGGTGTGTCATGCGACGGCGGTCACGAGATGTTTCGTGTTGGCAGTCGCGCTTTTTTGGTTCACGTGTTCTTCGATCGAGCGCAGGAGCTCTTGTCGCCCGTCGCCGTTCACGGCCGAGAAGGGATGGATGCCGGCCAGATACTTGTATTTGCCCAGGAGTCCGGCCACTTCATTGGTCTGCGTCAGGAGCTTGCCATGGGGAAGCTTGTCGGCTTTCGTCAGCACGAGCACGAAGGGCACCTTGAAGAAATCAAGCCATCCGATCATCGTCATATCGAGTTCGGTGGGACCGAGACGAGCGTCGACGATCTGGATTGCCAGGGCGATTTGCTTGCGATTGTGGAAAAACTCCTCGATGAGCGCCGTCCATCCGGCCTTCACATGTTCGGCGACCTTCGCATAGCCGTAGCCCGGAAGGTCGACGAAGTAGAGTTCCTTGTTGATGAGGTAGTAATTCAACTCGCGCGTCTTGCCCGGTGTCGCCGAGACGCGGGCAATAGATTTGCGATTGCAGAGCTTATTCAACAACGACGATTTGCCGACATTCGACCGGCCGATAAAGACAATCTCGGGAAGATTATTCTTCGGCAGTTGTTTGAGGTTGGCGACACCGACAACAAAATCAATTGATGTAATTTTCATAACGTACGCACATTAGCGAAATCGCTCGTAGTGTGGAAGAGATACTAACAACAAAGGATAGCATGTGATGCTATCCTTTGTGCGTTCACTGCATTAAGCCTTGGCTTCAGCCGGCGCAGCGTCAGCAGCCTGCTCGGTCGCTTCCGTTTTCTTTTTCTGCTGATTCACGCGCGCTCTGCGATCGCGTTTCGGTTTAGCAGGGGCTTTCACCTCTTCCTGAGCGACGTTATAGTCGACCAGTTCGAGCATTGCGACTTGCGCGCCGTCACCGAGACGCTGTCCGAGTTTCACAACGCGCGTATAGCCGCCGGGACGGTTTGCGACTTTGACTGCGATCTCGTTGAAGAGCGACTTGACCACATCCTTATCGTGGATGAACTTTGCCACTTCGCGCCGTGCGTGCACGTTTTTCGGTCCGCCTTCGACTTCATTGGCGACGGCGTTCTTGGCGCGCGTGATGATCTTCTCGACGACCATGCGTGTTTCTTTCGCCTTGGCCAGTGTCGTGCGGATTTTTTTGTGGCGCAGCACCGATGTGCACAAAGCGCTCAATGTTGCTTTGCGATGGCTTGCCGTACGTTGAAGTTTGCGTCCTGCTCTACCGTGTATCATTGTGAAAAGTTCCTTTGTTAATCACTGTCTTTCAGATATTTATCGACATCCATTCCGAAGATGAGCCCGTGTTCCTCGACGATCGCCGAGAGTTCGGCGAGCGACTTGCGGCCGAAGTTTCTGAACTTCAGCAATTCGCCTTCGTCCTTGCGCACGAGATCCGCGATCGTGCGGATGTCGGCTGCGCGCAGGCAGTTGTGCGAACGCACCGAGAGTTCGAGATCGTCGACGTTCGTTTTCAGAATTTTGCGGATGCGTGTGAATTCGGCGTCCATTTCCACTTCTTCTTTATCGGCTTCGGGTTCGGCGTCGAAGTTGATGAAGAGCTGAATGTGGTCGCGCAGGATCTTGCCTGCGTACGTCACGGCTTCCTGCGGCGTGATCGAGCCGTCTGTTTCAATCTCGAGTCGCAGCTTCTCATAATCGGTCTGCTGGCCGACGCGTGTGGTTTCGACGAAGTAGCGCACATTGACGATCGGCGTAAAGATCGAATCGATCGCGACCGTGCCTAGGGGCTGGTCGGGCGATTTATTCTCTTCGCTTGTCACATAGCCCTTGCCGCGTCCGATGCGGAGTTCGATCTCGAAGTCGGCATCCTTGTTGAGCGTGGCAATATGGTGATCCGGATTCTGGATCTCCACTTCCGGATTGGCAGCCTGAATGTCGCCGGCCGTGAATTTGCCGGGACCCTTGAGGTGCACGACGGCTTTGCCCACCTTCTTGTTGGTGGCCTTGATGCGCACTTCCTTCAGGTTCAACACCATATCCGACACGTCTTCGACGATGCCTGGCAGCGTCGAAAATTCGTGGACGACGCCGTCGACCTTGATCGCCGTAATCGCGTACCCGGGAAGGGACGACAGCAGCACACGGCGGAACGCATTGCCGATTGTGACGCCGAAGCCTTTTTCAAGCGGTTGGACGATGAATCTGCCGAATCGGGGCGTACTGGTGGAATCCTCCAGTACAATCCCTTCGGGCATTTGAAAATTTACTGTGCTCATGAACGAGTCTCGCTTTCAGGTTAAGAACAATTACTTGCTGTCGTTTACTTGGAGTACAATTCGACGACTAACTGTTCGTTTGCAGGCAGCGGAATATCGGCGCGCTCCGGAATCTGTAAAAACGTGCCGGACAGGTTCGCCTTGTCCAGACTCAGCCAGGGCAGCATGGTGCCATCTTTCACGCGTTTCATTGAGCCGTGAATAATGTCGAGCTTCTTGCTCTTGTCCTTCACGCGGATCACATCGCCTGCATCGAGCAGGTACGACGGGATATTGACCGGCAGACCGTTGATCGTAAAATGCCCATGCAGGATCAACTGACGCGCCGTCTTGCGCGACGGAGCAAAGCCCATGCGATAGATCACATTATCCAACCGGCGTTCGAGCAGCTTCACGAGCGCATCGGCTGTCTTGCCAGTCGTGCGGAGCGCTTTTTCGAAGTAGTTGCGGAACTGTGTTTCAAGCAGTCCGTACATGCGGCGGATCTTCTGTTTCTCGCGCAACTGGATTCCGTATTCGGAGATCTTGGCGCGGCGCGATTGGCCGTGCTGTCCAGGGGGGAAGTTGCGACGTTCCACCGGGCATTTATCTGTGAAGCACTTTGCGCCTTTTAAGAAGAGTTTCTGCTTCTCGCGTCGGCACAATTTGCAACTGGCATCTATGTATCTTGCCATGCGTTCTCTTTTCCTTTACCGTGAAAATATGGGTAGTTGTCTTCTTACACTCTTCGGCGTTTCGGGGGACGGCATCCGTTGTGCGGGATGGGCGTCACGTCGCGGATCACCGTGACTTCCAAACCGGCAGTCTGGAGCGCGCGGATCGCCGCCTCGCGACCCGAACCGGGTCCTTTCACAAAGACTTCAACTTTGCGAAGACCGACATCGTGCGCTTCTTTTGCCGCCGCATCGGCCGAGACTTGCGCGGCGAAGGGTGTATTTTTTCGCGACCCCTTGAAGCCGTTCTTTCCGGCTGACGACCATGCGATGGCGTTGCCGTAGGAATCGGTGATGGTCACGATCACGTTGTTGAACGTCGCCTTGATGAAGGCCTTGCCGTTCACATCAACGTGAATTTTCTTTTTCTTTTTAGCCGCGGTGTTGCTTGCTTGCGCTTTAGCCACGTGTGTTCCTTTCGAACGAAATTATTTCTTAGCTGCTACTTTTTTCTTTCCTGCCACTGTCTTGCGCTTGCCTTTACGCGTACGTGAATTGGTGCGTGTACGCTGTCCGCGCACCGGCAATCCCTTACGGTGCCGTAAGCCACGATACGATCCGATGTCCATCAAGCGTTTGATGTTCATCTGCATCTCGGCTCGCATCGCGCCTTCGGTCTTATAGTCCGTCTGAATGATCGTGCGGATCTTGTTGACCTCATCATCGGTCAAATCGCCGATGCGCTTGTTCACGTCGATGCCTGCCTTGGCCAGGATTTCCTGCGCCGTCGACTTGCCGATACCGTAAATATACGTCAAGCCGATTTCGGATCGTTTATTTTTCGGTAAATCTACACCAGCAATACGAGCCACTGATTACTCTCCTAAAAAAATCGTGTACAGCAATAATAGTTAGTTATGCTTAGCCTTGCCGCTGCTTGTGCTTGGGGTTTTTGCAAATCACTTTGACAACGCCTTTGCGCCGAATGATCTTGCAATTGTCGCACAACTTTTTGACCGATGCTCGGACTTTCATAATCGTAGGGTTCCTTCGTGTCGCCTCGCTGCGTCCCGCCTGACGGCACACGGAGTGTGACTCTCGTGCGGCCATGGGAGGCGCTGGGCGAACGCTTATTTATAACGGTACGTGATTCTGCCTTTTGTCAAATCGTAGGGCGACAGCTCGACAGTGACCTTATCGCCAACAAGAATCTTTATAAAGTGCATACGCATTTTGCCGGAGATATGGGCGAGGATCTCGTGACCGTTGTCCAACTTTACCCTGAAGTAAGCGTTGGGCAGTGTGTCTGTGATCGTGCCGTCTACCTTGATTGCGTCCTGCTTCGCCATTTGATAAAGGTTCTTTTCGTATCCTATTTGGTTAAAATTTCCGCTTTCGATTTTCGCACAACGACCGTGTGCTCGAAATGCGCCGACGGACTTCCGTCCATTGTCAGCACCGTCCATCCATCTGACGCGGTGCGCACTTTGTGTGTGCCCAGATTCACCATCGGTTCGATGGCGATCGTCATGCCTTCAACGAGTTTTGCGCCAGTTCGCCTGTGTCCGTAATTCGGGATGTTCGGCGCTTCATGCAGATCGCGGCCAACGCCGTGACCGCACAATTCCCTCACCACACTGTAGCCTGCATCTTCGACGTGCCGCTGCACGGCAAATCCGATATCTCCCACCCTGTTGCCGTCGATTGCCTGCTCGATCGCCTTCTCGAGCGATTCCTGCGTCACACGCATCAGGCGTTCTTTTTCCGGCGAGACCAAACCGACAGGGAATGTCCACGCGCCGTCGCCGACGAATCCGTTCTTGCGCACACCGACATCGATCGAGACGATTTCCCCGTCTTTTAATATACGCATTCCCGGAATGCCATGCACTACTTCATTATCAATCGACACACATAAAGTTGCCGGGAAGAGATTGTCGGGTTCGAACCCGTATCCCTTGAAGACCGGAATCCCGCCCATCGAGCGGATGAAGTCTTCAGCCATCTTGTCGAGCATTGCCGTGGTTACACCGGGCTTTGCCATCGAGCCGATCAGCTTGAGCACCTGCGACACGATCGCGGTTGGTTCGCGCATCAGGTCGACGTCTGTTTCGCTTTTAATCGAAGGAGCGCTCATGCTGTCTTTTCACTTCCGGACCACGCGCGCGCGCTCGGAGGAAAAAAACCGAACGCCGCTGAAGCCACGCGCATCAACGTCCGATGCGCCCTTTAATTTTTCCGCTCTTCATGAAGCCGTCGTAGTGGCGCATCAAGAGGTGCGACTCGATTTGCTGGAGCGTATCCAAGGCCACGCCGACAATGATCAGAAGACTCGTGCCGCCGAAGAACGATGCGAAGCTTGACGTCACCCCGAGCCGGATCATAAACGTCGGCAAGATGGCGATGATGGCAAGAAAGATCGATCCCGGAAGCGTAATTTTTGTCAAAATATTGTCGATGAAATCTGCGGTGTTCTTGCCCGGGCGAATGCCGGGGATGAAGCCGCCCTGCTTCTGCATATTCTCCGAGACATCCTTCGGATTGAATGCGATGGCAGTGTAAAAATATGTGAAGAACACGATGATCAGCGAATAAAAGAACGCGTAGGTGAAGCTCGTGTGATCGAGATACTGCGAGATCGAGCCTGCGAATTCAGATTCGGGGAAGAATGTCAGGATCGTCGACGGAATGAACATGATCGACTGCGCGAAGATGATCGGCATCACGCCCGCCGTATTGACACGCATCGGAATGTACTGTGTGACGCCGCCGTAGACCTTGCGTCCCACGACGCGCTTGGCGTACTGCACCGGAATTCTTCGCGTGCCTTGTGTCACCATGATCACGCCTGCGATGATCAGCAGCATGCCCGCCCAGATCATGATCTCGATGATGAGCGGACGAGCGCCCGAGCTCACAATCTGAAACTCGTCGAGAATCGAATGCGGGAAGCGCGCGATGATGCCGATAAAGATGATCAGCGAGATGCCGTTGCCGATGCCGCGTTCAGTGATCTGTTCGCCGAGCCACATCATGAACATCGTGCCTGCCGTCAAAAAGATCACCGTCGAGATCGTGAAGAACAAACCCTGCACCTCGGCCGGAACAATCGGAATGCCGTTTGCATTCAGGCTGTTGAGTCTGACGCTCACGCCCCAGGCTTGCATCATCGAGATGAGCACCGTGCCGAAGCGCGTGTACTGATTGATCTTCTTGCGTCCGTTTTCTCCCTCGTGCTGCAGCTTCTGGAAAAAGGGAACGACTGCGCCCAAGAGCTGGATGATGATCGAGGCGCTGATATACGGCATGATGCCCAGAGCGAAGATCGCGGCGTTCGAGAAGGCGCCGCCCACAAACAAATCGTAGAGTCCGAAGAGTGTGTTTGATGCCTGATTGCGCATTGATTCGGCCAACACACCCGCGTCGACGCCCGGCAGCGTCACGTGCGCGCCAATGCGCACGATGAACAGCAAGCCGGCCGTATAGAGAAGGCGCGTGCGCAGTTCCTGAATCTTAAAGATGTTACGAATATTGTCGCTGAATGTGCTCATGGAATAATTTCAAAAAATTATTGTGCGGTTTCGGTTGCGGCTTCTGTGACTGTGCCGCCTGCTGCCTTGATCTTTTCGACAGCCGATTTGCTGAACTTATGAGCCGTGATGTTGAGCTTCGATGTGAGCGTACCGTTGCCGAGGATCTTCACCAGAGCTGATTTCTTTGCCACCATGCCGGCCGCATAAAGCGATTCGGGGGTGAGCGTGGCGCCGGCGGCGATCTTGCCGTCTGTCACCGCTTTTTCGAGCATTTCAACATTGATGACCGAGTACTCGACACGGAACGGAGCCTTGAAGCCGAATTTCGGCAGACGGCGAGAGAGGGGCATCTGGCCGCCTTCGAAACCGCGTTTGCGACCGGAGCCGGAGCGCGATCCCTGACCTTTGTGACCGCGTGTGGCGGTGCCGCCGTGTCCGGAACCCTGACCGCGTCCGATACGTTTGACTTTTTTGCGTGAGCCTTGTGCGGGCTGTAAATTGCTGAGAATATCTGCCATGATAACCGTTTCCTGTTTTGAACTAGAACGCTCCGGGAAAAGGGAGCTCGCATAGTATTGTGAAAAAATTTCGCGTGTGCGTGTTACTTCACGTCTTCAACCGTGACCAGATGGCGCACGAGATTGATCATGCCGCGGATCTGGGGGGTGTCCGTGTGGACGACCGAATAATTGGGACGTCCAAGGCCCAGTGCTTCGATTGTCGCCTTGTGTGACTTGAGCGTATGGATGATGCTCTTCGTCTGTGTAATCTTAATTTTTTTCTGCGCCGCCATTGGTGTACTTCCTCGTCAAAAAAAAAGAACCTTAGTTTTGAAATAATTCCTGAAGCGACATACCGCGCGCTTCGGCGATCGTCTTGGGGTCGCGGATGCTCATCAGCGCCGCCAGTGTTGCCTTCACGACGTTGTGAGGATTCGAGGATCCCATCTGCTTGGTCAACACATCGCGCACGCCGGCCGATTCGAGAATCGCGCGCACGCCGCCGCCGGCAATCAGTCCGGTTCCGGGGGAGGCCGGTTTGAGCATCACTTTGCCCGCGCCAAACTTACCCACCGCTTCATGCGGAATCGTCCCGTTGACGATCGACACCTTGATGACGTTCTTCTTGGCATCATCGACGCCTTTGGAGATCGCATCGGCGACTTCGTTCGCCTTGCCCAGGCCCAGACCGACATGGCCGTTGCCATCTCCGACAACGACGATCGCGTTAAAGCTGAAACGGCGTCCGCCCTTTACAACCTTCGCTACGCGGTTGATGTGAACCAGTTTGTCTTTTAAATCGAGTTCGCTTGCTTTTATGCGTGCCAACGTGGAGCCTCTTTTTTGTAAAAGTTGATAATGTGTGTCGACCTCAGTTGAATCGCCGGCTGCCTGGTGGAGCCGTTCTCCCGGTTCAACATACTTCACTAGTGTGCTGTCGGGAGAGGAGTCGAACCTCTACAGACGCCTCCAAAGGGCGTTGTCCTGCCATTAGACGACCCGACAGTAGAACGCGTCGCAATCCACCCTGGTCTCCGGGAGTGAAATTCAATCCCGGGAATCCGCGTGCGCGGCGCGCCGACTCCCGAAGGGCATCAGAACTTCAAACCTGCTTCGCGCGCTGAATCCGCAAATGCCTTGACGCGGCCATGATACAAGAGACCGTTGCGGTCGAAGACGACCGTTTGGATATTCTTTTCCGCCGCCTTTTTGGCGAGCAGCTTGCCAAGCATCACACTGAGTTCGGTCTTCGTCTTGGCGCCGGTGACAGCTTCCTTGTCCGTTTTGCCGTTCGAGGCCACGGCAACAAGCGTGACGCCGTTGACGTCGTCGATGATCTGACCGTAGAATCCGGTGAGGCTCCTGTACACACTTAAGCGCGGACGTTCCGGTGTGCCGAAGATTTTTTTGCGAATGTGAGCCTTGATTTTAGCTCGGCGCAGTGTCGTGTTTTTCGTGATCATACTTTTATTTACCGATTCCTTCGTTCGGGATGTCCGTATACGCTTCAGCGGCGCGGTGCGCTTTGTTCTGAATGCGTGCGGGATCCGTACGCGTTTCTCATCTACAACATGATGAATTCAATTATTTACCGCCCGCAGCCGTCTTTCCGGCTTTACGGCGAATGACTTCTCCTTCATACTTCACGCCTTTGCCCTTGTAGGGTTCGGGCGGACGCAGGGAGCGGATCTTCGCGGAGACGAGTCCCACCAGCTGGCGGTCGATGCCCGAGACGATGACGCTTGTCTGCGTCGGCGCTTCGAGCTTGATGCCCTCGGGCGCGCGGAACACGATCGGATGCGAGAAGCCGAGCGCGAGCTGCAGCACTTTTTCCTTGATCTCGGCGCGGTACCCGACGCCGACGAGCTCGAGCTTGCGCGAGAAGCCGTCGGTCACGCCTTTGACCATGTTGGCGATCAGTGCGCGATAGAGGCCGTGCAGCGAGCGATTGGCGCTCACGTCGTTGTGACGCGTGCAGACGATTTCCTCACCGGCGACTGCGACCGTGATGTTCGGATGCAGTGCGGTTTTCAATTCGCCTTTCGGACCGGTGACGGTGATCATGCCGGCGCTGATTTGTATTTTCACTCCCTTGGGAACCGGGATGGGCTTTTTTCCAATACGGGACACGAGTTGCTCCTTCAATCTTCTTAAAGTTCGTTCTTTACACGGCCGGTCTGATTGCTTTGTGCCGGGCCCGGGGTCTCATCGCCATCGATCACACACACGCACACATGCGGTGTCTGTGTGTGTCTCTGTTTCTGATGAGAAGCCGTGCCGCGCGAATGTGCATCCGGTGCGCGAAAAAAATTCGGTTACTGCTCAACTTACCACACGTAGCAGACAACTTCGCCGCCGACATTTTCCTTGCGGGCCTGCTTGTTTGTCATCAGGCCTTTCGAGGTCGAAATGATCGCAACGCCGAGGCCGTTGTTCACGCGCGGCAGTTCGTCGGCCGGCTTATAGGTGCGGATACCCGGGCGGCTCACGCGGCGCAGGCCGCTCAGGACCGGCTTCGCATCGTAGTACTTCAGGCTGATGCGCAGGATGCCCTGCTTATTGTCTTCGATGAGCGTGTAGCCTTCGAAGAATTTCTGCTCGGTGAGGATGCGCGAGAGCTCTTTCTTCATGCTCGACGCGGGCACGTCCACCTTCTTGTGTTTGGCACGCACGGCGTTGCGCACGCGCGTCAGATAATCGGCAATGGGATCTGTTTTTGACATCTACAAAGTTCTCCTGAAAAATTTCACTTCCGTCCGTCTCGCCCGTCCGCTCTGTGTGTGTGCGTGCGCGTGCGAAGACCGGGGGAACACTTGTTACCAGCTGGCCTTGATCACTCCGGGAATTTTTCCCTCGAGTGCCATTTCGCGGAATGCGATACGCGACACGCCGTATTTCCGCAGATAAGCACGCGACCGTCCGCTGACCTTGCAGCGGTTGTGCAGACGCACCGGATTGCTGTCGCGCGGCAGCTTGCGCAAGCCTTCGAGGTCGCCTTTTTCCTTCAACTCTTTCCTGAGTGCAGCGTATTTTGCGACCAGTCTCTGACGGCGCTCTTCACGTGCGATTGAACTTGTCTTTGCCATGCTAAAAATTCCTTTTACCCTGAGATCGGCTTATTTTGTTTTTGACACTTCTTCACGCTTCACGAACGGCATGCCGAAATTCTTCAGCAGCTCCATCGCTTCAAGATCGGTCTTGGCCGTCGTCACGAATGTGACATCCATGCCGCTGACCCGTGTGACTTTGTCCGCGTCAATTTCGCGGAAGATGACCTGCTCTTTGACGCCGAGCGTATAATTGCCGCGTCCGTCGAACGAACGGTCCGAGACGCCGCGGAAATCGCGGATCTGCGGCATCGCGATTGTAATCAGGCGGTCCAGAAACTCGTACATGATTTTGCCACGCAGCGTGACGCGCGCGCCGATGGCGATATTTTCACGAAGCTTGAAGTTCGAGATGGCCTTCTTCGACTTGGTGATGGCGGCTTTCTGGCCGGTGATCTGTTCGATCTCCTTCACCGCTGTCTCAAGCAGCTTGGCGTCCTGTGTGGCGTCGCCGACGCCCACGTTGACGCAGATTTTTTCGAGCCGCGGCACCTGCATTACGCTCTTGTACTCGAAGCGCTTCATGAGCGCCGGAATGACTTCTGTTGTGTATTTGCCGAACAACCGGGCCGGAACGCCCGCATCGCGCACGGATTTCGAGGAGGCCTTTGCTTCGGCCTGCTTGCCGCCCTTGCCCTCTGCTTTTTTCGGTTTCGCTTCTGCTTTCGTTTCTTTTGCCATCGTTGCTTTCTTTCACTCAAGCCGCGCGTTACGTTCGTCGCGTAACGCCAGGGTAGATTGGGTTTGGATTAGAACATATCGCCGCTTTTGCGGGACACGCGCATTACTTTCTTTTTTCCGGTCGCAGCGTCTTTCGTGCGGGCGTAGCCCACGCGAGTCGCTTTTCCTGTCTTGGGATCCTTCACCATGACGTTCGATGAATGGATCGACGCTTCCTTCTGAACAACTCCGCCCTGCGGGTTGCTCTGTGTGGGACGCGTATGGCGCTTGATGATGTTGACGCCTTCGACGATGACACGGTTTGTTGCCGGGAAGACTTTCAGCACTTTGCCTTCTTTGCCTTTCGAGTTGCCGGCGACGACCACCACAAAATCATTTTTACGGACGTGCATAAGAGTTTGCTTTCTCGTTTGGAATTATAACACTTCGGGAGCCAGGGAAACGATCTTCATGTACTGTTTTTCGCGCAGCTCGCGGGCCACGGGCCCGAAGATGCGCGTTCCGCGGGGCTCGCCCTGCGTATTGAGCAGTACGACGGCGTTCTCGTCGAACCGGATATAGGATCCGTCCTTGCGTCCGATTTCCTTCTTGGTCCGCACGACAACGGCGCGAGAGACCTCGCCTTTTTTGACGCCGGCGCCGGGGATGGCCGACTTCACCGAGACCACCACCAGATCGCCCACTCCTGCGTACCGACGGTCGTGGCCGCCGAGCACGCGAATGCACCGAACTTTTTTTGCGCCGGAATTGTCGGCGACAACTAAATTAGTTTCTTCTTGAATCATGACACTTTCTCCAGGTCAATGTGCGCGTGGCGCGCGGCCTTATTTCGCTTTGGTAACAATTTCAACTAAGCGCCAGCGTTTCAGCTTCGAGAGCGGACGCGTCTCCATGATTTTAACTGTGTCGCCCACACCGGCCTGGTTCTCTTCGTCGTGAGCCATGAGACGGGTAGTGCGTTTGAAATATTTTTTGTACAGGGTATGCGGCACGCTTCGGTCAATGGCGATGACGATGCTCTTGTTCATCTTGGTGCTGACGACTTTGCCGATGCGTGTCTTGCGCCGCGTGGTTCGAGTTTCCATTTGCTCTTCGCTCTCCAACTAAGAAATTATGACTTAGGTGCCGCAGTGGCCTTCAATGCGCGTTCGCGCTTGATTGTATTTGCGCGTGCAATCTCTTTGCGCAGGTTGCCGAACTTCGCAACATCCGTGACTTGTGTCGTTGCCTTCTGAAATTTCAGGTTTGCCAGCTCTTCCCGATTGTCGGCAACCTTCTTGTCAAGCTCGGCGTCGCTCAGCGCCCGTAATTCGTGGGGTTTCATCATTGTGTTCACCGTTCTTCTATATTAGTGCGCGTCGTAGTCGATGCGCGTGACAAATTTTGTTTTGATCGGAAGTTTGTGCGCTGCAAGATTCAAGGCTTCCTGGGCCACGTCCTTGGAGACGCCGCCGATTTCAAACATAATGCGTCCCGGCTTCACAACCGACACCCAAAATTCCGGACTTCCCTTACCGCTACCCATACGTGTTTCAGCGGGCTTCTTCGTGACGGACTTGTCGGGGAAAATGCGGATCCAGACTTTACCTTCGCGCTTCATCATACGCGTGAGCGCCACGCGCGCGGCTTCGATCTGGCGCGCCGTGATCCAGGCTGGTTCCATTGCCTTCAGTCCGAAATCGCCGAAGTCGACTTTCGCTCCGCGTGTGGCATTGCCGGTCATACGTCCGCGCTGTGATTTTCTGTATTTAACTCTCTTTGGCATTAACATAATGTCACAACTCCGATTTCGCTTAGATAGTATCGATTCTCAAAAATTTCACTGTGTTGTTGTTCAGCCCCCACCGGGCACGTCACACACACATTGATGCATGCGCCTGTTTGTCCAGTTCCAGGAAGCATCTGAAGCGCTGTGGCCCGTCTTACACGTGTCCGAGCACTTCGCCCTTGCAGATCCAGACTTTCACGCCGATCTTTCCGTAGATCGTCTTTGCTTCGGCGATCGCATAATCGATATCGGCGCGGAGCGTATGCAGCGGAATGCGTCCTTCCTTATACTGTTCGCGGCGCGCCATTTCGGCTCCGCCCAAACGGCCCGAGCACATCACGCGAACGCCTTCGGCGCCCATGCGCATCGATGCGGTGATCGCCTGTTTCATTGCCCGGCGGAAGGCGATACGGCCTTCGAGCTGGCTGGCGATGTTCTCGGCCACGAGGAAGGCGTCGAGTTCGGGACGCTTGATCTCGCTGATCAGGATCTTCACTTCCTTGCTGGTGATCTTCTTCAATTCTTCTTCGAGCTGCGAAATTTCCTTGCCGCTCTTACCGATCACGATTCCGGGACGGGAGGTATGAATGGTGATGCGCGCATTCTTCGGCGTGCGTTCGATCACGATCTTCGACACGCCCGCTTTCTTCAAGCGGTTGCGCAGATAGCTGCGGATCATCACGTCTTCATTTAATTTTGCCGCAAAACCTTTTTCATCATACCAATTTGAATCCCAGGTTTTGATGACTCCCAACCGAAATCCTACCGGATGTGTTTTTTGTCCCAAAGCGAACTCCTAATGCCTGTTGTTGTGTGCGATGCTGATGTTATTTTTCGTCGCGTTGCGCAACCACGATTGTCACGTGGTTGGACCGTTTAATCATTCGATACGCCCGTCCCATCGGCGCGGGTAAAATGCGCTTCATCGACGGACCTTCATTCACGTAGCACTCTTTCACAAACATATTGTCGACGTCCACGCGTCCCGAATGGTCCTTGTTCTGCAGATTCGAGATCGCAGAGCGCAGCGTCTGTTCCGCCGTTTTCGATGCGTGCTTCGGCTGGAAGTGGAGCAGCGTCAGGGCTTCTCCGACTTTCTTGCCGCGGATCATATCGATCACCAGTCGCATCTTGCGCGGGGATGTTAATTCGTACCGTTTAATTGCTCGTGCTTCCATTGTCTACACTCCAAAAAAAATCGCGGATGATAATTTATGACGCTTCGGACCTGACACCGGGATGTCCCCGGAAGATGCGTGTCGGAGAGAATTCTCCAAGCTTGTGTCCGACCATCGCTTCCTGCACATACACCGGAATGAACTTGTTGCCGTTATGCACCGCGAACGTGTGCCCGACGAAATCCGGAGTGATCGTGGAAGAGCGCGACCAGGTCTTGATCACCTGCTTCTTGTTTGTCTTGTTAAGGGCTTCAACCTTGCTCATCAACTTTTCGTCGATGAACGGACCTTTCTTTAACGATCTGCTCATAGTCTCTTACTTCCGTCGTTTGACAATGTATTTGCTGGATTCTTTTTTGTGTTTGCGTGTCTTCAGACCCTTGGCCTTCTGTCCCCACGGCGAGACCGGATGGCCGCCGCCTGAGGTTTTGCCTTCGCCGCCGCCCATCGGATGGTCGACCGGGTTCATTGCCACGCCGCGCACGTGCGGACGGACGCCGAGCCAGATCGTGCGACCCGCCTTGCCGAGCGAGATCTTTTCGTGATCGCCGTTGCCGAGCACGCCGATTGTCGCATAGCACATCGAGCGCATGTTGCGCGTCTCGCCCGAGGGAAGCTTCACAAGCACGAAGTCGCCTTCTTTTGCCTGCACCACGCAGAAGTTGCCGGCCGAGCGCGCGATCTGACCGCCCTTGCCTTCCTTCATTTCGATATTATGCACCTGCGTGTTGACAGGAATGAACTTCAGCGGAAGCGCGTTGCCCGTCTTGACTTCGACGTCCGGACCGGCCGAGATCTTCTCTCCAACTTTCAGTCCTTCGGGCGCCAGGATGTAGCGCTTCTCTCCGTCTGCGTACACAACGAGCGCGATATAGCACGAGCGGTTCGGATCGTACTGAATCGAGTCCACCGTGGCTTCGATGCCGCGCTTGTCGCGCTTGAAATCGATGATGCGGTACCGGCGTTTGTGTCCGCCGCCTCTGTGGCGCGATGTGACGCGGCCAAGGCTGTTGCGTCCGCCGCTCTTGCTGATCTTTGCCAGCAGCGATTTTTCGGGAGTCGACTTTGTGATTTCCTCGAACGTCGCCACCGAGTAGTATCGGGTAGCAGCGGTCGTCGGTTTTAATTTTCGTAATGCCATATACGTAAGTCTCAGTGTGTTGTGCGAACCTTCAATAATCGGTCACGAAATTTTCTGAAGGATTCTGCGTGTATTAAACATTCGCCAGAAGGTCGATCGTCTGGCCTTCTTTCAATGTGACCATTGCTTTCTTCCAGTCGGGACGCTTTCCGGGCACGCGGCCTTTTTTCGTCATCTGGGCCTTGCGCTTGCCTTTGTAGAGGATCGTGCGGACGCTCGTCACGTTGACGGAGAATTTCTTCTCGACGGCACGGGCGATCTCGATCTTATTCGCATCGCGATTGACCTCGAAAGCGTATTGACGGCTCTTGCCGAGCTCTGTCATCTTTTCTGTAAGCAGCGGTTGTATGAGAATAGCTGTCATTGTCTTTTTTTTTCACTCACGTCTTAAAAAAAATTCGGATTGGTTAGTTCTTCACAAACGTCTTTTGAATCACATCCACCGAACTTTTCTGCAGCACGATGATGCCGCCGTTAAGGATTTCGTAGGTCGATGCTTTTGCCGCTTCAAGAACGCTCACGCGCGCAATGTTCCGGCCTGATTTCAATACTGCGGTATCGACCTTCGGCACGAGCACCAACGCTTTTTTCGAATCGATCTTGAGCGCCTTTAACACGTCGACCATTTGCTTTGTCTTCGGTGCGTCGAACGTGAAGTCCTCCACGACGATGATCTGTCCGTCCTTTGCCTTATACGACAGGGCCGACTTGCGCGCCAGGCGCTTCATCTTCGCGGGAAGTTTCACCACATAGTCATGCGGATGGGGTCCGAAGACCGTGCCGCCGCCGACCTGAAGCGGACTTCTGGACGTGCCCTGACGGGCGCGGCCCGTCTTTTTCTGGCTGAAGGGTTTCTTGCCGCCGCCGGAGACGTCGCTGCGTTCCTTGGTCTGATGCGTGCCCTGGCGCTGGTTGGCCATATAGGAGCGCACCGCCATGTAAATTGCGTGATCGTTCGGAACAATTTCATAAATGGACGGATCCAGTGTCACCGTTTCGCCCGTCTTTGTTCCATCTTTTCTTAATACATCTACAATCATGATCGAATCACTTTCTTCAAAACGTTCTGTGTCGTACTCACAGCAATTATTTTGTGATAGTAACGTACGTGTTCTTCGCGCCCGGGATCGATCCTTTGACGAGGATCAGATTTGACTCAGGGATCACCTGAATGACCTGGAGATTGCGAACCGTAACATTGTCGAAGCCCATGCGTCCGGCCATGCGCATGCCCTTGAACACGCGCGAAGGATACGAAGATCCGCCGATGGAGCCCGGATGGCGCTGGCGATCGGACTGGCCGTGCGTGGCAAGACCGACACCCGCGAAATGATGACGCTTCACGACGCCCTGAAATCCGCGTCCCTTCGACTTTGCCGAAACGCTGACCAGATCGCCTTTTGCAAACACGTCAACTTTCAATTCCGCGCCCAGCTGTACATCCTGTGTATTGATATCCTGAAATTCACGAAGCAGACGGAGCGCTTTCACGCCGGCTTTGGCGAAGTGTCCGGCAGTCGGCTTATTCACGAGCCGATCCGGTTTCTCGTCATATCCGAGCTGAACAGCCTCGTAACCGTCTTTTGCCTTCGTCCGAATTTGAGTGACATAGCACGGGCCGGCTTCGATGACGGTGCACGGCACGCTGATGCCGTTTTCGTCGAAGACGCTTGTCATCCCAATTTTTTTACCTAATAATCCACTCACAATAATACTCCTTGAGAACGGTCAATGGAAACAGACCAACAGAATCATTACACGCATGCGCACACTCTTAGTTATTCGCGCTGCGGCGCAGACTACACTTATGTGTCTTGACTATACTTTGATTTCGACATCAACACCGGCCGGGAGGTCCAACTTCATCAATGCATCGACCGTCTTGGCGCCGGAGGTGAGAATATCGATCAATCGCTTATGCGACCGCGTTTCGAACTGCTCGCGCGACTTCTTATCCACGTGCGGCGAACGCAGCACGGTCACAACCGAGCGCTGTGTCGGCAGAGGAATCGGACCCGAAACGACGGCGCCGGTCGACTTCACCGTCTTGATTATTTTTTCTGCTGATTTGTCGATCAGATTATGATCGAACGATTTCAATTTGATGCGAATCTTTTGCCCAGCCAAAGTAGCGCTCCTCGTTCCGCCTTCACCCCTCGGCGCGCCTGAAGTGACTCAGGCGCCCGGGAGACTGAAAGCTTGACGATAATTAGTTGAACCGTATTATTCAATGATTTTTGTCACGACGCCCGAACCCACTGTGCGTCCGCCTTCACGGATAGCGAAGCGAAGGCTTTCTTCCATGGCGATCGAAGCGATGAGCTCGATTGACATGTTGTCGACGTTGTCGCCAGGCATGACCATTTCAACGCCGGCCGGCAGCTGGACAACACCCGTCACGTCCGTTGTGCGGAAGTAGAACTGGGGACGATAGCCGTTGATGAACGGTGTGTGGCGTCCGCCTTCTTCTTTCTTGAGCACATAGACCTGAGCCGTGAATTTCTTGTGCGGGGTGATCGAACCCGGCTTGGCAACAACCATACCGCGCTCGAGATCCGTTTTTTCAACGCCGCGCAGCAACAGACCTGCGTTATCGCCGGCGCGCACGACATCGAGTTCCTTGCGGAACATTTCAGCGCCCGTGATGACTGTCTTCTTGTGCTGGCCGAGACCGATGACTTCAACTTCGTCGCCGACTTTCGCCTGACCGCGTTCCACACGGCCGGTGCCGACTGTGCCGCGTCCGGTGATCGAGAACACGTCTTCGATCGGCATCAGGAACGGCTTGTCTGCAGCGCGCTGCGGCTCGGGAATGTAGGCGTCGACCGCATCCATCAGGTCGAGGATCGGCTTCAGGCGCGGATCGTCGATCGAGGCGTTTTCGGCGCAGGCTTCGAGGGCCTTTGTTGCCGAACCGCGGATGATCGGTATATCATCGCCGGGGAACTGATACGAGGTCAGAAGCTCGCGCAATTCCATTTCCACCAGATCCAACAATTCGGGATCCGAGATGTCGACTTTGTTCAGGAACACGACGATATAGGGCACGCCGACCTGACGGGCAAGCAGGATGTGCTCTTTCGTCTGGGGCATCGGGCCGTCTGTGCCTGCCACAACGAGGATGGCGCCGTCCATCTGAGCGGCACCCGTGATCATGTTCTTCACATAGTCAGCATGGCCAGGGCAGTCGACGTGCGCGTAGTGGCGCTTGTCTGTCGAATATTCGACGTGGGCCGTTGCAATTGTAATACCGCGTTCACGTTCTTCAGGAGCGTTGTCGATACTGTCGAATGTACGAACTGCAGACAGACCTTTTTTCGCCAATGTCATCGTAATTGCTGCCGTTAAAGAAGTCTTACCGTGATCAACGTGGCCAATCGTACCGACGTTTACGTGCGGCTTACTGCGGTCAAATTTTTCTTTTGCCATGATGAATTCTCCTTGAAGTTGTGTAGAACATGAATGTTTGCAAAATTTTTGGGGGTGTTGCTCACAAGGCATCAGCCGCCGCGCTGGGCGTCCTTGCCTTTCATTTTCTCCATAATCTGTTCAGACACGAAGCGCGGCGTCTCGTCGTAGTGCGAGAACTGCATCGTGTAGAGCGCGCGGCCCTGCGTCATCGAGCGCATCTGCGTTGCATAGCCGAACATCTCCGACAGCGGAACAGCCGCTTTCACGACCTGCGCGTCTTTGCGCGGCGTGATGCCTTCGATCTTTCCGCGACGCGAATTGAGATCGCCCATCACATCGCCCAGGTATTCCTCGGGGGTCACGACTTCGACCGCCATCACAGGTTCGAGGATCACGGGATCGGCCTTCTTTGCGCCGGCCTGGAACGCCATTGACCCGGCGATCTTGAATGCCATTTCAGACGAGTCGACATCGTGGAACGATCCGTCGAACAATCGCACCTTCAAGTCCTCGATCGGATATCCGGCCAGGATGCCGTTTTTCATCGCTTCCTTGATGCCTTCGCTTGTCGGCTTGATGAACTCTTTGGGAACCGTGCCGCCGACGATTGCGTCGATGAATTCGTAGCCTTTGCCCTTTTCGTTCGGTTCGATCTCGATCCACACGTGTCCGAACTGGCCCTTGCCACCCGACTGACGAACGAACTTGCCTTCGGCTGTGACCTTCTTGCGAATTGTTTCCTTGTATGCCACCTCGGGCTTGCCGACATTGGCTTCAACCTTGAACTCGCGCTTCATACGATCGACCAGGATCTCCAAGTGGAGCTCTCCCATACCGCCGATGAGCGTCTGGCCTGTTTCGACGTTTGTCGTCACGCGGAATGTCGGATCTTCCTCGGCAAGCTTCGTGAGGGCTTCGCCCATTTTTTCCTGGTCGGCTTTCGTCTTAGGTTCGATCGCCTGGTGAATCACAGGCTCGGGGAACACCATCTTTTCGAGGATGATCGGATCGTCTTCGGAGCAGAGCGTGTCGCCCGTGCGCGTATTCTTGAAACCGATCGCCGCCAGAATGTCACCGGCGTAACCCTCGTCGACATCTTCTCTGTGGTTGGCGTGCATGCGAAGCACGCGTCCGATACGCTCGCGTTTTTCGGAGACCGAATTGTAGATGTAGCTGCCGGCCTTCACCGTACCGCAATAGACGCGGAAGAATGTGAGGCGGCCCACAAACGGGTCGGTCATGATCTTGAATGCGAGCGCGGTGAATTTTTCGCTGTCTGCGACTTTGCGCGTGATCTGATCGCGCATATTCGGGTGATGGCCGACGATTTCAGAATTCTGCACGTCGAGCGGGCTCGGGAGATAATCCACGACCGCATCCATCAGCATCTGCACGCCCTTGTTCTTGAAGCTCGATCCGCACATCACCGGAATGATCGTCGTCTTCAAACAGGCGCGGCGCAGGACTTCCTGCAATTCGGGAACACCGATTTCTTTTCCTTCGAGATACTTTTCAAGCAGCGTATCATCCTCGTCCGACACGGCTTCGAGCATCTTGATGCGATACTCGTTGGCAAGCGTCTGCAGGTCGTGCGGAATTTCGATGTCTTCCCACTCAAGGCCCTTCGATGATTCATCGAAGATGCGCGCCTTCATCGTGGTCAGATCGATGATGCCGCGGAAGAGGTCGCCCTGACCCACCGGAAGCTGAATCGGAACGGCATTGGCGCCGAGCCGTTCGCGCATCATCTCGACGGCGCCGAGGAAATCGGCTCCCGTGCGATCCATTTTGTTGACAAAGGCGATACGCGGCACGCCGTATTTATCGGCCTGACGCCACACGGTCTCCGACTGGGGCTCAACACCGCCGACCGAGCAGAAGAGCGCGACAGCGCCGTCAAGGACACGCAGCGAGCGTTCGACTTCGATTGTGAAATCGACGTGGCCCGGAGTGTCGATAATATTGATGCGGTGATCACGCCAGAAGCAGGTCGTCGCGGCCGACGTAATCGTGATGCCGCGTTCTTTTTCCTGCTCCATCCAGTCCATCGTCGCCGCGCCGTCATGGACTTCGCCCATGCGGTGGAGAACGCCGGTGTAATAGAGGATGCGCTCCGTTGTCGTGGTTTTACCCGCGTCAATGTGCGCCATGATCCCGATATTGCGTGTCTTGAGTAATGAGTATTTGCGAGGCATATAAAAATCCCAACTTCCAAACAGCACAGTACATCGCCGCCTGAAACATCTGATCTCTTTAGTAAAAAATTATGAATACCTAGTCAATCATTCCGCCGCGCATGCAAGATGCGGACGCAATGTCAATTACCACTTGAAGTGTGCAAACGCTTTGTTCGCTTCGGCCATGCGGTGCGTATCTTCTTTCTTCTTCACTGCACTGCCTTCACCGTTCGCGGCTGCCAACAATTCGGCTGCCAATTTCAACGACATGGATTTATCCGAACGTTCACGAGCGTAGTTCAAAATCCAGCGGATAGCAAGAGCGGTTCGCCGTTCGGGACGAACTTCAGTAGGCACTTGATAGGTAGCTCCTCCAACTCTGCGAGCTTTCACCTCGATGACGGGGGATGCGTTGCTCATCGCCTTCTTGAACACGTCAAGAGGAGGCAGATTCTTGTTGCGCTCAGCGACAACCTCGAGTGCATCGTAGAAGATGCCCTGGGCGACATGTTTCTTGCCGCTTTCCATGAGGTTGTTGATGAAGCGAGACACGAGCACATCGCCGTATTTCGGATCAGGAGGATTGAAACGTTTGGTAGCTGCTTTCTTTCTCATCGTTCGTCAGATAATTGTTACTTTGGTCGTTTAGCGCCGTATTTAGAGCGGCCTTGTTTACGTTCGCTGACGCCTGCTGTATCGAGCGCGCCGCGGATAATATGATAACGGACACCCGGAAGGTCCTTCACCCTGCCGCCGCGAATCATGACGATCGAGTGCTCCTGCAAGTTGTGGCCTTCGCCCGGGATATAGGCAGTCACTTCAAGCCCATTGGTTAAGCGTACACGGGCAACCTTGCGTAAAGCCGAGTTCGGCTTCTTGGGGGTTGTTGTATACACTCTCGTGCACACACCGCGCTTCTGCGGATTTGCTTCAAGGGCCGGCGCTTTGGACTTCACTGTCAGGCGTTCGCGACCTAATCGGACTAATTGATTAATCGTTGGCAAAAATCTTACTCCCAGCTAGAATATGGATGTAAAAATCAGCTTGATAATATATAAAAAATTTTGATACGTGTCAACTGTTTTTTGAAGAATGTGCTGGTTAATTTTTTTTCACAATGACACGAGGGCGGGCCGCTGAGTAAAAACGGCCGTTTCCGGCCGTTTTCACCACACTCAACAAGAACCTCAGGCTGTGGCCTTTGTCTTCTTGCGCGTCTTTTTGATGACAAGCGTCTCGACTTCCTTCACTTCGCCCTGCTGCTCCGACACGGCTGTTGCGGGTTTTTCGAACACGCGCGCCGGCTTGTTGGAGGTCACGATCACTTCGCGGAATTTTTTCAATCCCGTGCCGGCCGGAATCAGATGGCCCATGATCACGTTCTCTTTCAATCCGAGCAGATGATCCTGCTTGCCCTGGATGGCGGCGTCGGTCAGCACCTTGGTCGTCTCCTGGAACGAGGCGGCCGAGATGAACGACTCCGTCGACAGCGATGCGCTCGTGATGCCCAAGAGCACGGGCTCGCTCATCGCGGGCTCGGCGTCGTGGAACTCGATGGGCTTCTTGCCCTTCTTCTTGAATTCGATGTTGAGTTCCTTCACCTTCTTCTTGTCGACGAGCGAGGCGTTCTTGAGTTTCGAATCGCCCTTGTCCTCGATGTACACAAGACCTTCCATCCGGGTGTTCTCTTCTTCGAAGCGCACCTTCTCCACGTAATCGTCCTCGAGGAAGTGCGTGTCGCCCGCATCGGTGACGCGGACCTTTTGCATCATCTGTCGGACGATGATCTCGATGTGCTTGTCGTTGATCTTCACGCCCTGCATCCGGTAGACTTCCTGGATCTCGTTGACGAGGTATTCCTGGACCGTGCTTGTGCCCTTGATGCGCAGAATGTCGTGCGGATCGATCGCGCCGTCCGAGAGACGTTCGCCCGAACGGATCACGTCGTTATCCTGCACGAGCAGGTGCTTGCCCACGGGAATGAAGTACGTGATGCGCGATGATTCGTCGCCGCTCATCGGATACACGTACACCGCGCGGCTGCCGCGTTTCTGATCGCCGATCTTCACCGTGCCGTCGACTTCCGACACGATGGCCGGATCGGCAGGCGAGCGCGCCTCGAAGAGTTCCGTCACGCGCGGCAGACCGCCCGTGATGTCGCGCGTCTTGCCGATATCGCGCGGAATTTTCACGAGCACCGTGCCGGCCTCGATCGCTTCGCCGTCTTCGACCATGATATGGGCGCGTGTCGGGATGATGTAGCTTGCAAGCTTCTGGCCTTCCTTATTCACCACCCAGATCGCCGAAGAGAGCGACTTGTCGCGCGAGTCGATGACGACTTTCTGAATGTGTCCCGTCTGTTCATCGGGCTCTTCGCGGTATGTCACGTTCTCGATGAGGTCCTCGTATTTCACGAAGCCCGCCATCTCGGAGATGATCGTGGCGTTGTACGGATCCCATTCGTAAATGAGCTGGCCTTTTCTCACATGACCGCCGTCGGGAATCTGGAGGATCGCGCCGTAGGGCACGTCGTACTTCGTGAGCACGCGGTTGTCCGCGTCGACAACATTAACAAGACCGTTGCGGCCGAGCGCGATGATCTTCTTTCCTTCTTCGCTCGTGGTTGAAATAAACTTGATGCCGTCGTACTGGAGCGTGCCGTCGAACTTCGACGAGATCTGCGACTGTGCCGCGATGAGGCTCGCCGTGCCGCCCGTATGGAACGTACGCAGTGTCAGCTGCGTGCCAGGTTCGCCGATGGACTGTGCGGCAACGATGCCGACCGTCTCGCCGACTTCGACAATCTTCGATGTCGTCAGATTCCTTCCGTAGCACTTGCCGCAGACGCCGCGTTTCGCTTCGCACGTGAGCACCGAACGGATCTCGACTTCCTCGATCGCCGAATCGGAAATGGCCTGCGCCACATCCTCGTCGATGATCTCGCCCGACTTCACAAACACACGGCCCGACTCGGGATCCTTCACATCGTGCACCGCCACGCGGCCCACGATACGTTCTGCGAGCGGCTCCTTGATGTCTTCGCCTTCTTTGAGCGCGCCTGTGACGACGCCTCTCAAGGCGCCGCAATCGACTTCGGTGATGATCGCATCCTGCGCCACATCGACAAGGCGGCGCGTGAGGTATCCGGCATCGGCCGTCTTCAATGCGGTATCGGCCAACCCTTTACGCGCGCCGTGCGTCGAGATGAAGTACTCGAGAATGGACAGGCCCTCGCGGAAATTCGAGATGATCGGGTTTTCGATCAGTTCGCCCGTGGCGCCCGACATTGACTTCTGCGGCTTGGCCATCAATCCGCGCATGCCGGCCAGCTGACGCACCTGTTCTTTCGAACCGCGCGCACCCGAGTCGATCATCATATACAGCGAATTGAATCCTTCTTTCGACGTCTGCAGACTGTCGAACAAGCGCTCTGCCACGCGGTTTGTCGTGCGCGTCCAGAGATCGATCACCTGATTGTAGCGCTCGCCGTTTGTCAAGACGCCGTTCTGATAGCGATTCTCGATCGTGTCGACTTCCTTCTGCGCCTTTTTAATGAGCTCTTCTTTTTCCTTCGGGATCGTCACATCGGCCACGCTGACGGACAAGCCGCCCTTCATGGCGTACGTGAATCCGAGTGTCTTCATATCGTCAAGGAACTTCGCCGTTCGCAAATTGCCGCACTTGCGGAATGCGATGGCGATGATCTGCACCAAACGCTTCTTGCTCAAAAGCTCGTTCAGGTATCCGAGTTCTTCGGGAACGATCTTGTTGAAGATCACGCGGCCGCACGTTGTCTCGATCAGGCGTCCGTTGAAGCGGACCTTGATGCGCGCATGGAGCGCGAGTTTATTTTCATTGTGCGCGATGATGACTTCCTGCTCCGACGAGAAGATCATGCCTTCGCCAAGGGCGCCCGTGCGCGACTTGGTCAGATAGTAGCAGCCGAGCACCTGATCCTGCGTCGGCGTCACAATCGGAGCGCCCGAGGCGGGAGACAAAATGTTGTGGCTCGAGAGCATGAGGATCCGCGCCTCGAGCTGCGCATCGTACGACAGCGGCACGTGGACCGCCATCTGATCGCCGTCGAAGTCGGCGTTGAACGCCGTACAGACCATCGGATGAATTCTCAGCGCCTTGCCTTCAACCAGCACAGGCTGGAACGCCTGGATGCCCAAGCGGTGAAGCGTGGGGGCGCGGTTTAAGAGGACCGGATGTCCGTCGATGATGTGTTCGAGAATTTCCCAGATCTCCTGGCCCTTCTTGTCGACCATCTTCTTTGCGCTCTTGACCGTCTTGGCCACGCCGCGCTCGATGAGCTTGCGGATGATGAAGGGCTTAAAGAGTTCGACCGCCATGTCTTTCGGGAGACCGCACTGGTGCAAATTCAACTCGGGTCCGACCACGATCACCGAACGGCCTGAATAATCGACGCGCTTTCCGAGCAGGTTCTGACGGAAGCGGCCCTGCTTGCCTTTGAGCATATCCGAAAGGCTCTTCAAGGCGCGATTGTTGTCGGAGCGCACGGCATTGACGCGGCGGGAATTGTCGAACAGCGAATCGACCGCTTCCTGCAGCATGCGTTTCTCGTTGCGCAAGATCACTTCAGGCGCCTTGATATCGATCAGGCGCTTCAAACGGTTGTTGCGGATGATGACGCGACGATAGAGATCGTTCAGATCCGATGTGGCGAAGCGTCCGCCTTCAAGAGGCACAAGCGGACGAAGCTCCGGCGGAATCACCGGGATCACATCGAGCACCATGAAATCCGGGCGGTTCATCGGACCGTTCTCGTTGTCGCGGAACGATTCGATGACGCGCAGACGTTTCAGGTGATCGGCTTTTTTCTGCGCGGGCATTTCGCCGCGCTTGACTTCGGCGCGCAGCTTCACCGACAGGTCTTCCACATTGACGCGCTTTAAAAGATCCTTGATCGCCTCGCCGCCGATCTTGGCGATGAACTTCCGCGGATCGTCGTCTTCGAGATCCCTGTTCTTCTCCGGCAGCGTGTTGAGGATCTCGAAGTACTGATCCTCGGTGATGAGATCTTTTTCCTGTAATCCGGTCGATCCCGGATTGATCACGACATAGGACTCATAATAGATGATGCGTTCAAGATCCTTGTTCGTGATGCCGAGCACGTAGCCGATCTTCGATGGCAGCGAGCGGAAATACCAAATGTGCACCACCGGAACGGCCAGGCCGATGTGGCCCATGCGTTCGCGACGCACGCTCTTTTGCGTCACCTCGACGCCGCAGCGATCGCAGATGATGCCTTTGTAGCGGATGCGTTTGTACTTTCCGCAATGGCATTCCCAATCGCGCGTGGGTCCGAAGATCTTCTCGCAGAAAAGACCATCCTTCTCCGGGCGAAACGACCGATAGTTGATCGTTTCCGGTTTGGTCACCTCGCCGTACGAGCGCGACAGAATCGCATCCGAAGACGCGAGGCTGATGGTGATCCGTGTATAGTTTTTCTTTGCGTGTGAATCAAATGTTGTATAAGGCATACGCCTGGCTCCATTATCAATCGATTTTAATCTCAAGTCCCAAGCCTTGCAATTCGCGCACAAGCACGTTGAAGGATTCAGGAATATTGGATTCGGGGAGATTGTCGCCCTTGACAATCGCCTCATAGACCTTGGCACGTCCGACGACGTCGTCGGATTTCACCGTCAGCATTTCCTGCAGCACGTGCGAAGCGCCGTAGCCCTGGAGGGCCCAGACTTCCATTTCTCCGAAACGCTGACCGCCGAACTGTGCCTTGCCGCCCAGCGGCTGCTGTGTGATGAGACTGTACGGTCCGATGGACCGGGCATGGATCTTGTCGTCGACCAAGTGCGAGAGCTTCAGAATATAGATGATGCCCACGGTGACTTCCTGATCGAACTTCTCGCCTGTGCGACCGTCAAGCAGCACGCTCTTTGAATCCGGATTGAGAGATGCGCGGCGGAGTTCTTCCTGCACATCTTCCCAGCTTGCGCCATCGAAAATCGGCGTCGAATATTTCACACCGAGCGCCTTGCCGGCCCAGCCGAGCGCGGTTTCGAAGAGCTGTCCCAGGTTCATACGCGAAGGCACGCCGAGCGGATTCAGCACGATATCCACCGGACGGCCATCGGGCATGAAGGGCATGTCTTCCTGCGGCACGATCGCCGCGACGACGCCCTTGTTTCCGTGACGGCCTGCCATCTTATCGCCGACAGAGAGTTTGCGCTTCTTTGCCACATAGACTTTCGCCAGCTGCACGATGCCCGGCGGCAGTTCGTCGCCAAGCGTGATCTTGTTCTTCTCGTGCTTGTAGGCTTCCTCGAGATGGTTCAATGCCTCGAAGTAGTTGTCGTAGATCTTCTGGATGAGCGTGTTCTTGCGCTTCTCCTCGACCCAGTCCTGGCGGTAATTCAAATTGGCCAGGTTCTCGTTCTCGATGAACGTGTCTTCGCGGAATGTGACGCCGCTTCTGTAGACGACGTTGTTGTCGAGGTCGCGCACGCCGATCGACTTCTCCTCGTTCAAAAGCAGACCGAGTTTGCGTCCGAGTTTTTCGAAGTGTTCGATCAGCTGTCGCTTGTGATCCTTCTCCAGCTGGTCGAGACGTTTCTTGTCTTCCTTTTTCGTGTCGGCGTCTTTTTTCTTGCGGCTGAAGAGTTTCGTCGAAATGACGATGCCCTTCATGCCCGGAGGCGCTTTAAGCGAGGCATCCTTCACGTCGCCCGCCTTATCGCCGAAGATCGCCTTCAACAATTTTTCTTCCGGCGTCGGATCTGTTTCGCCCTTCGGCGTGATCTTGCCGATGAGGATATCGCCTTCTTTGACTTCGGCGCCGATGCGGATGATGCCGTTCTCGTCCAGATCTTTGGTGGCTTCTTCGGACACGTTCGGAATTTCACGCGTGAGCTCTTCTTCGCCGCGCTTGGTGTCGCGCACCTGAAGTTCGAACTCCTCGATGTGGACGCTCGTGTAGACATCCTCAGAGACGATGCGCTCGTTGATGATGATGGCGTCTTCGAAGTTGTATCCGCGCCACGGCATGAATGCCACAAGCACGTTCTGTCCGAGTGCGAGCTCGCCCGCTTGCGTGGCGCATCCGTCGGCCAGCACGTCGCCTTTCTTGAAGCGCTGTCCGGGAATGACGATCGCCTTCTGGTTGATGCACGTATCCTGGTTGGTGCGGAAGAACTTGATCAGCCGATATTCAACGCGGCGTTTGTCTTCGAAGCTGATGAGCGCTTCGGTATTGGTTTCCTCGATATCATACAGCACGACGATCCGGTCGCCCGAGACGTTCTCGACGACGCCGGAGCGCTCGGCAATGACGCAGGTGCGCGAATCGCGCGCGACTTTTTCTTCCAAGCCCGTGCCGACGACAGGCGCATGGGGCCGCAGGAGCGGCACAGCCTGGCGCTGCATGTTCGAACCCATCAGCGCGCGGTTGGCGTCATCGTGCTCGAGGAACGGAATGAGCGCCGCGGCGGCCGACACGATCTGCGTCGGCGCGATGTCCATGTAATTGAGCTCGTCGGGATTGCGCACCACGAAGTCGCCGCGGTGCAACGCGGTCACGCGCTCGGATGTGATGCGGCCCTTGTCGTCCATCGGCGTGTTGGCCTGGGCGATCGTGTATTCATCTTCCTGCTCGGCGTTGAGATAATCGATGTCGAGCGTCGCCTTGCCTTTTTTCACCTGGCGGTACGGCGTTTCGATGAAGCCGTATTCGTTCACGCGCGCGTGAATGCAGAGGCTCGAGATCAAACCGATGTTCGGGCCTTCAGGCGTTTCGATCGGGCACAAGCGGCCGTAATGCGTGTAGTGCACGTCGCGCACCTCGAAGCCTGCGCGTTCACGTGTCAAGCCGCCCGGTCCGAGTGCCGACATGCGGCGCTTGTTCGTGAGCTCGGCCAGCGGATTGGTCTGATCCATGTACTGGGACAACTGGTTGGTGCCGAAGAACGCGTTGATCACAGAAGAGATCGTGCGCGCGTTCACCAAGTCCTGCGGCGAGAACGCTTCCTGGTCGCGGATATTCATGCGTTCGCGGATCGTGCGCACCATGCGCGAGAGTCCGACGTTGAACTGGGCCGAGACCTGCTCGCCCACTGTCTTCACGCGGCGGTTGCCAAGGTGATCGATATCGTCGACCGAGGCTTTGCCCTGCTGCATCTCCAGGAGGTAGCGGATGATGGCGATGATGTCTTCTTTTGTGAGCGTGGTCGTGGTCACGGGAATGTCGAGCTTCAGCTTCGCATTCAAGCGGTGGCGTCCCACGTCTCCGAGATCGTAGCGCTTCGGATTGAAGAAGAGCTTGTCGATCAAATTTTTTGCCGTGTCAAGATCCGGCGCGTCGCCGCTGCGGAGCTGGCGATAGATCGCCTCGAGCGCGTCCTCTTCGGAGTGCACGGCGTCCTTCTGGATCGTGTTGGCGATGACCGAGCGCGTGCCCGTGTCTTCGGCCTTCAAGAGCTTGATTTTTTTGACTTCGGCTTTCTTGATTTTTTTGATGGCGTCGTCGTCGACAGTCGCATCCTTGTTGAGGATGATCTCGCCCGTCTTGCGGTCGACCACGTCTCCGCAGATGATGCGGCCCTTGTAATCTTTCAGATCGATATCGGCGAGCTTCACTTCCTCGACCAGATCGAAGAGTCCCATGATCTCGTCATCCGACGAGTATCCGAGTGCGCGCAAGAGCGTCGTCACCGGGAATTTCTTTTTCCGGTCGATGTATGCGTACATCACGTTTGAGATGTCGGTCGTGAATTCGACCCACGATCCCCTAAACGGAATGATGCGCGCCGAGAAGATCGGCGTGCCGTTCGGATGGAACGATTCGGAAAAGAACACACCCGGCGAGCGGTGCAGCTGGCTCACGATGACGCGTTCGGCGCCGTTGATGATGAATGTGCCGCGATCGGTCATGTACGGCAGGTTGCCCAAGTACACGACTTCCTCGATCGTATCGGAATATCCCTCGCCGTTTTCGGCCTTTGTCGACAGACGCAGTTTGGCCTTCAGGGGCACGGCAAATGTGAGTCCGCGTTCCTGACATTCGCGCACCGAATATTTGGGCTTCTCGACGTAATATTCCACAAACTCAAGGAGGAAGTTTTCCCGTGTGTCCATGATCGGGAAGTTCATCAAAAATACCTGCTGCAGCCCCTTGTTCTTCCGTTTATGAGGCGGAATACGCTCCTGCAAGAAATGCTCAAACGACTCGATCTGCACATCGAGCAGATCGGGGTAATCGACGACGGTGGGAATTTTAGCGAATGAATAACGCGAAGTGCGGGGATCCAATGTGACGCTGGATTGGCTTTTCAAGTCAACCGCTCCTTAAGGTCTCTTACGACCTTAGAATTGTGAAAAAATCTTGGCTGTCAAAGATCGGAGGCAACAACACACACGCAAGCGAGGGTCTCCGAGAAAATAATACGCAAGCCGATAATGCTCGTTCTTTGGAAACGAGGAGCCATTACCGGCTTGCGTTTTCAGAATTTTTTGTCGCGGGTAATATACCTTCGCAACATACGTTCCTTTTAAAAAGTTCTCGATGCTGGTACACACTACAACAGACGGCTGTCGGGAAGAAAATGTTCCCGGCTTACTTCAGCTCGACTTTTGCGCCTGCTTCTTCGAGTTCCTTCTTTAATTTATCTGCATCGGCCTTGTTCAAGCCTTCTTTGACGACTTTCGGTGCGCCGTCGACGAGGTCTTTGGCTTCTTTCAAGCCCAAGCCTGTTGCCGCGCGGACAACCTTGATCACATTGATTTTCGAAGCGCCGCCGTCTTTGAGCTCAACTGTGAATTCAGTCTGTGCTTCGGCTGCCGGGGCTGCTGCTGCTGCCGGGCCTGCGGCCATCATAACCGGGGCGGCTGCTGTCACGCCGAACTTCTCTTCGAGCGCTTTTTTGAGTTCGACTGCTTCGAGCAGTGTCAATTTTTCGATCTTTTCGACTAATTCTGCGACTACTGACATTGATGTATCTCCTTTAACTGGATGTTTTGTTCGTAATAATATTCACACTTGTGTGCGTGCTGATAACGAAAACGCGAACGTCGCGCGTTAGGCTGCAGATTTCTGTTGTTCGATGGCTTCGATCGTGCCGACCAGGTCGCGCATGACCGCATTCAGCGTGCCGACCACACCGCTGACCGGCGAGTCGAGGCTGCCCAGAATGCCTGCAATGACCTCCGGACGCGACGGAATCTTCGCCAGTTCGGGCAGTTTTGCACCGTCGTAGACCTGGCCTTCCATCACGCAGAGTTTCGAAATCAGTTTTTCATTTTTTTCCTTGAACTTCTGAAGAATCTTGGCCGGTGCAGCGGCGTCCTGATACGCGAAGGCAATGGCGGTGGCGCCTTTGAGCACGGGATACACTGAATCATATCCCGAGACCTGCTCCAACGCTTTTTTTGCCAGCGTATTTTTGACGACTAAATATTCAATTCCGGCTTTTCTGAGTTCCCGGCGAAGGTCTGTGATCTTCTCCACCGTGATGCCCGTAAAGTCGGTAAAGAACATTCCCTGCGCCTTGGAAAATTTCTCCTGAAGCGAGGCAATTGCTTGTTCTTTTTCTGACCGTGTCATTGAGAGTACTTTGCAAATGTGCCGAACGATGAGAAGCCCCCCTTATCCGGATATCAGACAAAAAGGCATCATTTCGGCGATGAGTAGTTGAGTGCGTAATTTTTTTGTGTTGAAAATCATACTTGGGCGGCGTCGCGCGCGCATCTGCGCGCTATCACAAGGATAAAAAAGCGAACGGCCTCCGAATCCGATCTTACATCTGGACCACTGTGCGGTCGATATGTACGCCCGGGCCCATTGTCGTTGAAATCGAGATGCTCTTCACGTACTGGCCTTTGGCGCTCGACGGTTTCATCTTTGCGATCGTCGCCAGGAATGCCTTGATGTTTTCAACCAGTTTCTGTTTTTCGAAATCGGCCTTGCCCACTGTCGCATGCACGACACCGGCTTTGTCGACGCGGAACTCGATCTTACCAGCCTTCACCTCTTTGACTGCAGAGGCGACATCCGGCGTGACCGTGCCGCTTTTCGGATTCGGCATCAAGCCGCGGGGTCCGAGGATCTTGCCGAGCTTGCCAAGTTCGACCATCACATCGGGCGTGGCGACGATAACGTCGACATCGGCCCATCCGGCCTTGATCTTATCCAGGTATTCCTGGAATCCGGCATGATCTGCGCCGGCGGCTTTGGCTTCTTCGTCTTTGGGAGATTTGGCGATGACCAACACACGGACTTCCTTGCCGATGCCGTGGGGCAGGGCAACGGTGCCGCGGATGGCCTGATCGGCCTTTTTAGGATCAACGCCAAGACGAACGGCGATGTCCATTGCTTCGGAGAATTTTGCCGACGCTGTGGATTTTGCGATGCCGACGGCTTCGTCGATCGAGGTGTACATCTTCTTCGGGTCAACTTTTTTCTGTGCGGCGGTAAAGCGTTTCGATTGTTTCATTGGTGTACTCGTCCTTTTACTGATTGGGCTTAGTGGTACAAGCGCGCAGCCCGCCCGGCAATTCATTTTGTTGTTCTGAACGTTGCCGAGTGGGCTCACTCCCACGTGAGACAATTATGCTTCGACTGTGATACCTAAACTTTTTGCGGTTCCTTCGATCATGCGCATGGCCGCTTCAACCGAGCCCGCATTGAGATCGGGCATTTTCAGCGTCGCGATTTCCTGCACCTGCGTCCTTGTGACGCGTCCGACCTTGTTGCGATTGGGTTCGCCTGAACCCTTGGGGAGCTTCGCCGCTTTGAGCAGCAACACGGCCGCAGGCGGGGTCTTTGTGATGAACGTAAACGACTTGTCGGAGAAGACCGTGATGACGACCGGAATGATCATTCCGTTCTCTTTCTGGGTCTTTGCATTGAACTGCTTGCAGAACTCCATGATGTTCACGCCTTTTTGACCAAGCGCGGGTCCGACCGGCGGAGCAGGATTCGCCTGTCCGGCGGGGATTTGAAGCTTCACATACCCGGTTATCTTTTTTGCCATACCATTCTTCTCGCGTTATAGTTGTTTCAAAAAGCCGCTATTATTTTTCAATTTCAACCTGGCCGAAGTCCAGTTCAACCGGAGTCTTGCGGCCGAAGATGCTCACCATCACTTTGAGCTTCATTTTCTCTTCGTTGACTTCCTGCACAAAGCCGGTGAATCCGTTGAACGGACCGCTGATGACCTTGACGGGCTCGCCGATATGGAACGGCACCTCGATCTGCTCGCCGCTTTCATTCTTTTCCTGGATGCGTCCGATCAACCGTTTGACTTCATCGGGCTGCAGAGGCTGCGGCTTGTCCTTCGTGCCCACGAACGAGAGCACAGACGGCGTGTTCAGGATCAGATGCTTTGTCTTCTCATCCAGCACGGCTTCAACAAGGATGTAGCCTGGAAAGAAATTTTTCGTCTTGCTCTTCTTCTTGCCGTCCTTCACCTCAAACACTTTTTCCTCGGGGACGAGCACGCGCGTGATACGATCTTGAAGGTTCAGCTGCAGCGCCTCGTTATCGATGGCGAGCTTCACCTTGTTCTCGTGTCCGGAATACGTGCGGACGACATACCATTTATGTTGTGTGGTTTTTTCCAAGTGTTAGAAGATTCCTTGCAATGCCTTGCTCACAACGGTGTCAACGACATACACAAAAGCGGAGATCAGCAGACACACGACCAGGACGACGACAGTGGACTCCTGGAGTTCCTGCCTGGTGGGCCACGTCACTTTTCCCATCTCTTTGTAGACGTCATTAAAAAAATTAATGATTTTCTCTTTCATTGGAAGAAGTCTTTCGCCTTGCCTGTGTTGTGTGGATGTGTGGTAGCACGTGTGGAGGGACTCGAACCCCCAACCAACGGTTTTGGAGACCGCTACTCTACCAATTGAGCTACACACGTACAGAAAAAAAAATCTCTGTTACTTGGTTTCTTTGTGAATCTGGTGCTTGTTGCAACGACGGCAATATTTTTTGTACTCCACGCGACCGGTCTGTTTCTTCTTGTTCTTGGTCGTTGTGTAGTTACGTTCCTTGCACGTTGTGCATTCTAACGTGATGATATCTCGCATGACGCATCTCCGAGTAAAAATAGAAACAACCGGCGCGCAGACCACCCTCATAGCACGATCGTCTCAAGCCGGCACATGTGTACTGTTATGTTTTTTTCTTTTGAGCGGGAGACGGGACTCGAACCCGCGACCAACAGCTTGGAAGGCTGTGACTCTACCAACTGAGTTACTCCCGCAGTCTCTCAAAGTCTCTTCGAGCTTGCAATCGGGATTGAACCGATGACCTCTTCCTTACCAAGGAAGTGCTCTACCAACTGAGCTATGCAAGCGTTCAACACCCATCTTTCGCAACCGAGTTTCAGCAAACTTTTTTTCCTGTGGGTAGGGAAGGATTCGAACCTCCGAAGGCATAAGCCGTCAGATTTACAGTCTGATGCGTTTAACCACTTCGCTACCTACCCAACACGGATGTGCACGCTTTTCCCATGGTTAAACGACAGAAAAAGCTTAAATACGAGAGCTGGCAATCGGACTCGAACCGATGACCTGCTGATTACAAGTCAGCTGCTCTACCAGCTGAGCTACGCCAGCGTTGTCTTGCGCACATACCGATAAAAAATCCGACAGCAATTCCTTGCGAATTCGCGATCCGCACATGCTGTCAGAGCTAATTAATATACTAATTTTTTTTATAATGTCAACATTCTTTTTGACAATTTCTCCGTTTTTTTTCATCACCTCCGGGCGAAACTGACGACGAGACCGCCTGCGCCGATGAGGAGCATAATTGCAGCCTGAACGAGCGTTTTATAGGCCGGTTCCGGGGCGCCCAGAGCCGAGACGACAAATGCCGCCCCGCAGATCAGTAACGCCACATAAATGCCGATCATGATCAAACGCGCCTTGCGATTGGCCTCGGGCGTATCGACGGCAAATGCCCGGTTATAGGCCCACAATCCCAGCGCTCCCACAATATCGAGCACAACGAAAATAAGCCAGAATGTCCGGGCCGTCCCTGCCGCATCGGGAGAGCCGATCACGGGTTTGAGCATCGATTCGTACATCACGCCACCCAGGTTCGATCCGATCAGACTTCCCACCACCCCATAGAGGAAGGCATATCCCATATAGATCGCCATTTTATCGGCCGGCGCCACGAGTCCCACGTAACTGTAATACTTCGGATGAGCGGTCATTTCCCCGATTGAAAATACGGCGATGCCGGCGATGAAAATCCAGATATTGAGCGCAAATGCCAGAAGGAGGAATCCCACAGCGCCGATGAACATGCCGGCGATCATTGTTGGAAGCGGTCTGATATTCTTCACGATGCGGCTCACCGCAACCTGGAGCAAAATGATGATGCCGGCGTTGATGACCGTGACGTGCTCGGCGCCGAAATCAAGCGGAATGCCCCAGGAATTGAACACTGCATTGACCGGGCGGGCATCGATGAAATCTCGCAGATACCAGAGAATCGATCCGAAATTCTGATAATACAGGATCCAGAATCCCGAGTACACGAAGATCATCAGCATGAAACGCGCATCGCCCAGGACCATCGCCGCGCTTCTCAACACATCCTGGAGCGATCGGGCAGGCGCGGTGCGCATCGGATCGCGGTAGATGAAGAGCGTCGGCAGGAGCATCAGCGCGCAATACGCGCCCGAGGCCATAAAGACGTACGTCCAGCTGAAACCTTTCAGGTAGCTCACAAGCAGCGGCGCAATAAACGCCCCCACATTGATCATCCAGTAATAGATGCCGAAGCCGAAACCGGAATTTTCCTCGGTTGTCGATTGGGCGAGCGTTCCTGAAATGATCGGCTTGAAGAGTCCCGCTCCGACGGCGATAAAGAGCAAACTGGCAAAGACAGCGCCGTAGGCGCTCATATTGCCGGCCACGAAATATCCCACCGTCAGAAGCGAGAAGGCCATCAGCAGCATGCGCCTGTAGCCGTAGCGGTCGGCCAGCGCCCCGCCAAGAATCGGCACGACATACGTCAGCGCGTAGACGATCGATTGCATGAAGCCGACGGACTGCTCTGAAAATCCGAGTCCGCCTTCGCTCACCCTGTTGCTCAGGTAAACGGCCAGGACTGAATTTAATCCGTAGTATGCCGCGCGTTCGAAGAGTTCCATCACGTTAGCCACCCAGAACACGCGGGGGAATGAACGGATCATCGATGCGGATGATTGAGTCGGTGTGTGTGCCATATGGTGTTTACACGACCTCTCCCATCACGACAGGCTGTTCCTTCGATGCCTTGAGCGTGCGCAGGACCGTATCGGCATTGGTTTTCGAAACGATGAAGATGAGTCCGATGCCGTTATTGAATGCCCGCTGCATATCGGCTTCGGGCACGGCGCCGGCTTTCTGTATGAACTGGAAGATGGCCGGCCGCTGCCAGGCGCTCCAGTCGATCGAGAGCGCGAGGCCCTTGGGAACAACGCGCATCGTATTACCGACGATGCCTCCCCCGGTCACATGCGACATGCCCTTGACGAGTCCTTTTGACGTGAGCCTTGTGATGGGCGCGAGATACGAGCGGTGCACCGCCAGGAGCGCTTCGCCGAGCGAAGTGCCGAGTTCGGGCATGCGTTTCTTCAGCGAATATTTCGGGATCAGCACGTAGCGGGCCAGTGAGTACCCGTTCGTATGGAGTCCGGTCGAAGGCAGCCCGATCAGGACGTCGCCTTTTTTAATCGATTTCCCGTTGACGATTTTTTTTTGGTCCACGGCGCCGACGATCATGCCGGCCACATCGAACTCACCCTTCTGATAGAAGCCGGGCATTTCGGCTGTTTCCCCGCCGATGAGCGAACAGTGATTCTCCACACAGGCCTTGGCAAAGCCGCCGATCACCGATTCTGTGATCGAGGGCGAGAGCACGCCCGTGGCGAAATAATCCATAAAATACAGCGGCACGGCTCCGCACACGGCAATGTCGTTCACGCAGTGATTCACCAGATCCTGCCCGACGGTGTCGTAACGCTTCAACATAAATGCGATCTTCAGTTTTGTTCCCACGCCGTCAACGCTCGAGACGAGGACCGGCTGTGTCATGCGCGGAAACGACGCCTTGTAGAACGCGCCGAACATCCCGATATCCGTCAGCACGTTCGATGTGAATGTTGAGCGAACGCTCGCCTTGATGCGGCGTACGACTTCCTCACCCGCATCGATATCCACTCCGGCCTTCTTGTATGTCTTTCCCACGGTAGTTGTGTCTCCCATAATAATGTGTAGGTTCAGGGTCTCTGTGTTCTGGCAGGTCTGCTCTGCGCGCGCTGTGTCTCGCACACAGAGATGAATATACGAGGAAATTCCTTTTGTTGCTTAAATAGTTCTATCTGTTTATATTTTTTCATTCTCCAACCGACACGAAAGACATTGTACGATGAGCACAGCCTTACTCACGCCGTCACAGGCCGAACTTCGGATCAACACGATTTTTTGTCTGGGACAAAATTACGCAGAGCATGCAAAGGAAATGGGAAGCGCAGCCCCGACAACGCCCGTCATCTTCCTGAAACCGAATGCAGCCGTGATCGCCAATAACGAAGACATCATCATTCCCGCACATTCCTCCAATATCCATCACGAGGTCGAGCTGACGGTCCTGATCGGCAAGGGAGGAAAACAAATTCCCAGAGAACGCGCGCTGGACCATGTCGCAGGCTACGGGATCGGTCTCGATATGACGATGCGCGACCGGCAGCTCGAGGCAAAAAAAGCCGGCCTGCCGTGGACAATCGCCAAGGGTTTCGACACATCGGCGCCGCTGTCGCCGTTTGTCGATTCGCGGATGGTTGCAGATCCGCATGCGCTCGAGATTCAATTGAGCGTCAACGGCGAACTGCGCCAGCACTCGAACACGCGTAATATGATCTTCAGGATCGATGCGATCATCGCCTTTTTATCCGGCATCATCACGCTCACCGAAGGCGATGTGATCTACACCGGCACGCCCGAAGGTGTGGCGCGCGTGGTCTCGGGCGATGTGATCGATGCGTCGATCGCGGGCATCGGCGCGCTGCATCACCGCGTCGTGTGAGAGATCCTGACACACGCACACACAATCACGAACTTTTTTTGGATCGATGAAGAAACAGAACGCACGCACGTCTTCCCCGGCCCTGCGACTGCTCAAGACGAACCGCCTGCTGCAGATCACGCTTGCCATCATCGGCGCGATTCATCTTGCGGCGTTTCTGGTGTTGATTGTCGAAGCTCACTCGAACGGCGATCAGTTCAGGAACTTCGGCGACGCCATCTGGTGGGCCGTCGTCACGATCGCCACGGTCGGATACGGCGACATTGTGCCGAAAACATTTGCAGGCCGCGTGATCGGCGGCGTCACAATCTTCAGCGGTCTGGTCCTGATCTCGCTGTTTACGGCGACGATCTCGTCGGTGTTCATCGCACGAAAAATAAAGGAGAGCCAAGGTTTGCAGGACATCACCGGTACCGGCCATCTGCTCATCTGCGGATGGAATTCGCACATCGAAGAACTCCTGTCGCTCTTCGACCGTCTGGGAAGAAAAAAACTC
>DATGXR010000126.1:0-3170 GCA_035298825.1 Bacteroidota bacterium | reverse complement strand
TCAATCATCAGCACGTGGATCAGCACCGGGAAATTCTTGCCATGGATTGTATTGGCGTTGTTTATGGTCGGAACAGCCGTTTTATGGCAATCGGTGAGTCGTGATACCGAAGCGGAAATGCGTGCGAATTTCGACTTTCACACACGAGAAATTATGCTGCGCATCGAACAGCGCATGAAGGCGTACGAGCAGGTGTTGCGCGGAGTGCAGGGATTGTTTGCCGTGAAAGGCGATGTCGACAGAACCGAGTTCCGCGCCTATTATCGTTCACTTGCGCTCGAACACACCTATCCCGGCATTCAGGGTGTCGGCTTTTCTCTTCTGATGAGGCCTGAAGAAAAAGATCGTCACATCAGTTCGGTGCGGCGCGAGACCGGACTTGACTATTCGATCAGGCCCGACGGAAAACGGTCCGAGTATTCGACGATCGTTTTTCTTGAACCGTTCTCGGACCGCAATCTCCGCGCATTCGGGTACGACATGTATTCGGAACCGGTGCGGCATGCCGCAATGGAACAGGCGGCGATCTCAGGCAGTCCAAAAATATCAGGACGCGTCACGCTCGTCCAGGAAACCGAACACCAGACGCAGTCCGGATTCCTCATGTTCCTGCCTGTATATAAGACGACGAATCCGCCGCCCGCAGAACGGCGGTCGGCTCTGCTTGGCTGGGTCTACGCGCCGTTTCGCATGAACGATCTGATGTCCGGAGTGATCGGCGCCCGCGAATTTGAAACAGACCTTGAAATATACGATGGGGACCCGGCCGACAGTTCGTCGCTCATGTACGATTCTGATCCGAGAAATCTCCGCGACTTCAAAGCGTTCTTCCAAAACAAGGAAACTATCACACTCGATGGCCGAACATGGACCGTGATGGTCAGATCGACACCCGCATTCGAGCTTGAATTCGATACGCACAAGCCGCATGTCGCGGCTGTGGTCGGCATCGGATCCGGTATCCTGTTTGCTCTTCTGACGATGCTGCTTGTCAACAGTCGCGCACGGGCCATGGATAAATTGAAGGTCGAGGAGCGTTATAAAAATTTGATGCAGCAGGCAAGCGACGGCATTCTCGTCGTGAATACCGAACGCCTTATTATCGATGCGAACGAGCACGCCTGCGTTCATTTCGGGTACACAATCGATGAACTTCGCGGGATGCGCATCGATGATCTGCATCCGCCCGAAGCGCAGGTGCAGGTTGTCGGCGAGTTCGAAATGCTGAAGACGAAGAAATCGGCACGGTTCGAAATCCTCAACAAGCGCAAAGACGGCTCGCTTGTGCCGGTTGAGATCAGCGAGCGCATCGTCGATGTAGAAGGCGAGGAGTATATCCTGAAATTCGTCCGCGATATCTCGGAGCGCAAACACGCGGAGCATGAACGCGAGAAGCTTGTGAGCGAATTGCAGGCTGCACTGGCCGATGTCAAGACATTAAGCGGACTCATTCCGATCTGCTCGTCGTGCAAGAAGATCAGAGACGATAAGGGATATTGGAATGTGCTCGAGCAATATCTCATCGAGCACAGCGAGGCGCAATTCACGCACGGCGTCTGTCCGGATTGTATGAGGAAACTCTATCCCGAGTACATGAATAAGCGCGATGCCGAAATCGGCGGCGGCTAAAACTCGGCGCTGATGCCGATCGACGGCAGAATGCCGAGACTCGCCGTTTGCTCGATCGTGCGCAGGCTCTTGTTGTAGCGCGGCACATCGACGGGTTTGCGGTTGTAGATGTTCTGTACGTCGATGTTTGCCGCAAGCACCCATCCGTTCATCGCCCATCGTCTGTCGACGCGGATATCGAGGCTGTGATTCGCCGCGATGCGTTCCGAATTGAACAGCGCCGGATTCTGTGTGCCGTCTGCATTGAACGGCGTATAAGGCCGGCCCGTTGCAAGACGGAACTTCATGCTCGCTTCCCACTTCTCATTGAAGATGTACCCGCCTCCGACATTGAGAATCAATCGCTGATCGAAACTCCCGGGCCGCGAAACGGCGTCAAGCGCCGTGAAATCCGCAATGTTGTAACTCACACTGAGTAATCCGTAGAAGGGAACTTCGGATGCTTTCTTTTGTATGAGGAACTCGATGCCGCGCGCTTCGCCACGACCCACGCTGGCAAGCGGATCGGTGCCGTACGAGCTGAATCCGTCATCGGCGCCGCCGTATCCTGCGCCGGTGTTCGCCATCACCAGATACGTCCGCGTGAGGCTGGCGGGATAGTTCACGTACTTTTTATAGTACGCTTCGAGACTCACTTTCACATCGCTCTGCAGCAGATGATCGATGCCTGCGACATACTGATTGACGAAGATATGATCGAGTTTCCGGTTCACCGCCGGATTGGAGACGAGCCAGATCATCGACGGCGCCTGCGTATAGCGGCCGATGCTTGCGGTGATCGTCGTGAGTTCAGTCGCGGCATACGACGCAGTGAGGCGTGGAGAGACTGCGAACGAATTGTCGATCGCGCTGAAATAGTCGGTCCGCACACCCGCCGTGACACGAACGCGTCCGATCTGCCGCGAGTACTGAATGAATGCTGACGATTTGTATGCGGTCGTATCGTACACAGCGTCAACCGAAATCGGCGGACCGCCGAGATTCGTGACGAACGGACGAATCATCATGGCGCTCGAGAAGCGAAGGATCTTGCCCTGCAGCCCCGCGCTGAGCTCTGATGTTTTCGAAAGCTGATAAACAATCTCTGCCCGAAGCGACGACTCGTACTCGTACGATGTGTTCGAAAAGATCGGCACAAGGAGCGAATCGTTTTGCCGCGTATCGAAATCGACGTACGACTGTCCGAGCGTGACTGTCGTATATCCTGAGCCGAGCAGATGTCGCCAGCTGATGCCTCCCACGGCCTGCGTCTGATCGCTGGCAAGCACGCGCGAGTTGTCGAACCGTTTTTGCTGCGTATCGTTGAACTGCTTCACATTGTCGAGCGCCGATATCGCGACGAACGTGAGTCTGTCGTGTTCCGACAGACGGAACGACGCCTTCGCGAGAAAGTCCCAATATTCGGGAACGAATCCGAATCCGGCCGCCTTGAAGATGAAATCGAGATAGCTTCTTCGGGCCGAGAAGATGAACGAGCCCGCATCCGAGACGGGACCCTCGAGATTCAATCCGAATTGTGTGGCGGCGATCGTCGCCTTCCC
>DATGXR010000125.1:0-1621 GCA_035298825.1 Bacteroidota bacterium | reverse complement strand
CTTGCTTTTGTGTGGGGAAGTTCATTCATCCTGATGAAAATCGGACTCAGGAGTTTCAGCAACGATCAGGCCGGCGCGGTGCGGATTTTGCTGGCGTCGCTGGCGCTGCTGCCGATAGCACTGAAACAGCTGAAGGTATTGAGAAGGAAGGATTTATTAAGCCTGCTTCTGGTGGGATTTATCGGCAGTTTTTTTCCCGCGTTCCTGTTCATGAAGGCCGAAACACAAATCGACAGTGCCTTGGCCGGAATGCTCAATTCGCTCACTCCCGTCTTCACACTGATCGTCGGCTTTCTCTTTCATAACACAGCGTTCAGGCGGATGCAGGTGGCGGGATTGGCGCTTGGATTTTTGGGCGCAGCCGGATTGATGCTGGCAGGTGAAGGAGCGCAGCTGGGAACATTCAATTTCTTCGCCCTCTATATTATACTGGCAACCTGCTTCTATGCGATCAGCATCAACCAGATCAAAGCGAAACTTTCACACCTGACCGGTCCGCAGGTCACATCCCTCTCATTTTTATTTATCGGTCCCGTTGCGTTGGCATATCTGCTGACAACCGATTTCGGACCGGTTGTCGCATCACCGGGATGGCCGGTGCATTTGTTGGCCCTGGCAACGCTCGCAATTGTCGGGACCGCAGGGGCCATGCTGCTGATGAACACGCTGATCGGTCATTCATCGGCAGTGGCCGCCTCGTCTGTGACATATGTCATCCCAATTTTCGCCATCATGTGGGGCGTGCTCGATCACGAAAATATCACCCCCCTTCATCTGTTGTGCATGGCGTTGATTTTATGCGGAGTCTACCTCATCAACTGGAAACGCAAACCGCAGCAAGTGCCGGCTGTCGTCGCTGCGAATGCTACAAGCCAAACAACACGCTCACTGTGAAGACGATCGAATGAATGCTTCTGCTGTTCGAGACAACATGCTTGTCGCTGCCTGCAGCATACAAAGGATCAGCGTCGTCATTTAAAGCGAGATACGTATCGAGTCGTTGGTCGACTCCGGGATTGACATCTTCCCATTCTTTGCCCGAGGCATTCATCAGATTGTACGCCAGAGTAAAATCGAGCGTGAGCGACGGCCCGGCGCTGACTTCCACTCCCCCGACAAATCCGATGCCGATCCTGCTTGTATTCTTCATGCTGTAGGTTGCGCTCGGCACTTTTGCGACACCCTGCAGTGTGGTTTCTCCGCTGAATTTATTCAATGCCACATTCACGCCCACATAGGGAACGATCGGCACCATGGGCAATCCGAATCGAAATTCCGGACCGACTTTAAAGGAAAGAATTTTTTGCGAAAGCTCCACCGATCCCTTTCCGGGTTCCGAGTTTCCCGAGTTGCTTAACGAGGCATAATCGATTTCGCCGGTCAGATTGAAGCCGATCAATCCCAGCTTCGCCTTTCCCTGCAAGTTAATTCCGTTGCCGAGCCCGTAGTTGGTGCCGGCATAATAATCGGTCGTCGAGCCGTGCAAGTCGCCGGCAGACATCATGAGACCGAGACCGCCGCCAACTTTCAGATTGATCTGCGAGGCGGATGGTGATGCAGTCACGATCGACAAGCATGAGACAAGGATCATGATGCGGACAGGAACAGAGATGCGTTTCAT
>DATGXR010000124.1:0-3830 GCA_035298825.1 Bacteroidota bacterium | reverse complement strand
GTATGTGCGTGACAGCATTCTCTATGGGAATCTTTACGTCAAGGGCGGAGGCGATCCCGATTTCTCGAGTGCTGCGATCGCGGCCATCGTTGCGGAACAGAAATCGAAGGCGGGCATCAAACGAGTCGAGGGCGAACTCGTCGGCGACGATACGTACTTCGATGCACAGCGCTGGGGTACAGGCTGGATGTGGGACGATGAACCGTGGGGATATGCCGCGTTCAATTCGGCGCTCTCGATCAATCGCAATTGCGTGGATGTGTACGTGAGACCTTCAGATACGGTCGGCGCGCTCCCCTTTGTCACGATCGAACCCGATACGCGGTATGTATCGGTTGAGAACACGGCTGTCACCGCCGGCATGAACACGAAGAACACGCTTGACATCTCGAGAAAATTTTTTGAACGTTCCAACACGATCACGATATGCGGTGCGCTGCCACTCGGTACCAGCGCCAGCCATGAGACGATCACCGTTCTGCATCCCGAACAATATTTTCTCACTCTGATGCGCGAAGAGATCGAGCGTGCAGGCATCCCCGTGTCGGGACGAAACCGAGTCGCGCCGGTGCCCTCCTCCGCTTTTCTCGGCGCCGAATATCATCAGCCCATCGATTCGACGATCGTGTATATGAACAAGGAAAGCGACAATCTTTCGGCCGAGAACCTGCTCAAGACGATCAGCGCCGAGGTCCAGGGCGGCAACGGATCGACCGGGCATGGGATCACTCTCGTGAAGCAAACGCTCGCCGGATTCGGCATCGACTCAACGTCGTATATCATGGTTGACGGATCGGGACTCTCGTACTACGATCTTCTCTCATCAGGAATTTTTGTGAAATTACTTCAGGGCGTGGCGACGCAGAAAAATATCTTCGACCTGTTTTATGCGTCGCTGCCCGTGGCGGGAACGGACGGAACACTAGCCTCGCGCATGCGTGGGACGGCGGCGCAGGGCAATCTTCATGCAAAGACGGGCACGATCAGCGGCGTCTCCACGCTTGCGGGATATGTAACCACCGCCGACGGCGAAATGCTCGCTTTCTCGATGATGATGCAGAATTTTATCGGCAGTGCCGCGCCGTTCAGACATGCCCAGGACGCGATCGGCGCATTCATGGCTTCATATAAGCGACCAAAGTAGCACGAGCAAAAAAAGCCGGCGGGATCACGGATCCCGCCGGCTTCATTGCCGATCATAACTTTTCATCGCTCAGTATTCCTGCGCAGGCCTCATCGGCGCACGTTTCACGTGCGCGTCGACAGGCCGCTCTGACAGGAAGCGCTCGCCACACTCGTTATTTCACAGCAACGATCTTCACATCCCCACCGGACGTTTCCACACGTATCACTTCACCGCCTCCGTTGATCGCACCACGAAGCTGGCTTTCATCCATTTCGCCTTTCACCGTAATCGGAAGCTCGCACTTTACGCGTCCGCCGCTTGTCGACGCATCGAGCATCGCCTTGATCGATTCCTTCACCGATACGCGGATATCTCCGCCCGAGCTGTGCGCATACACGCCCTTGTTCTCGCCCGACATTCGGATATGAATCGATCCGCCGCTTGTTTCAGTCGAAATCTTCCCGTCGACATTCGTCAGCTCGACATCGCCCCCGGATGTATGGCTGTTCAGTTCTCCCACAATGTCCGTGCAGCGAATCTCGCCGCCCGACGTTTCAATCTGCACCGAGCCATTCACACTGACCGCTGTCACATTACCGCCTGATGTGCGCAGATCGACGGCGCCGTTGATATGATCGGCATCCACATTGCCGCCGCTTGTTTCAAGCGTGGCGCTTCCATCCAACTGGCGAACCGCCATGTTGCCGCCGGCGCTCTTGGTACGGACGAAATATTTTTTCGGCACAGTAACCTTGAAGACCACGTCGATATTCTGCGAATGCCAGCCCGGCCAGCCGTTATTGTCGAAGATTCCGGTGACTTTGACATTGTCCTTTTCCTGCGACATTGTGACGTCAAGCTTTTCAAGCACGTTCTCGGTTCCATTCGCATCGGCGATCACGAGCACCTCATTCTTGTCCCAGGTGTCGACCTCCACGTTGCCGACATCTGAATTGAGTGTGAGCGTCCCGCCGGGATTCACTGTGAATGATTTTTCAAAATGCTTCGAATGACCGCCATCTCCGTCAAACCTCCATTCGCTGTCTGACAAATTATGACCCTGATTATGCGAACGGGAATTTGAATATACGATCATGCTGCTTCCAAAAAGCACACCCACGAGCACGAACACGCAGATCTTGATAATCGTTGAGGGGGATGGATTCATGATTGTCTCCTTTCTGTCGAAATGGACGCCACTGTGCATACGATGCCTAATGGAATAAACGGATCGGAACATAAAAAGTTGCACGTGAACCCGCTAAATGGACCGAAAATTGATTCTTTTTCGTTTTATTAGTATACTTTTACACAATTATTTCAACCTCTCGCCGCCTGGGATCGGAAATTCACTATGCGTATAACGATATTTTTATTCATCATCGTCATGGCCTTATCATCCTGTTCCAGGAACACACCTCAGACGGAACCGAAACCGAATACAGAGCCTTCCGTATCCCTTCCCAAGTTCAACGGGACGGCTTCGTATGCGGCACTTCGTGCGCAAACCGATTTCGGACCGCGCACGCCGTTATCGAAGGGCCACGACGCCTGTCTTGCATATTTAACGACCGAGCTCGGAAAATATGCAGAGACCGTGGCCAAACAGCCGTTCACAGAAAAAGGATATGACGGCGAAACACTGCCGTTGACGAATGTTTTCGCCTCGTTCAATAAGCAAGCATCGAAGCGAGTTCTCCTCCTGGCGCATTGGGATACGCGGCCGCGCGCCGATCAGGATCCTCTCGAATCGAACCGGTCGAAGCCGATCCTCGGCGCAAACGATGGCGCAAGCGGAGTTGCAGTGCTGCTCGAGCTGGCCCGGACAATGAAACAGAATCCCCCGCCGGTCGGTGTTGACATCCTGCTTGTGGACGGCGAGGATTACGGAAAGAGTTCGGATCTTGAAAAATATTTTCTTGGAGCGAAGTTCTTCGCAAAGCACATGCCTTCGGGCTACAAGCCGCTCTTCGGCATCCTGCTCGATATGATCGGCGATGCCGATCTGCGCATCCCGATGGAACAGAATTCGATGACATTCGCTCCGGCCGTGGTCGGCATGGTGTGGTCGGCCGCACAGGAGCTCGGCATCACACAGTTCGTCTCCGTTCCCGGGGATCAGATTGAGGACGATCATCTCGCGCTCAATCAGGCCGGGATTCCCACCATCGACCTGATCGATTTCCAATATCCGTATTGGCATACGGTCGCCGACACGCCCGACAAATGCAGCGCCGAAAGCCTCGAAGCCGTCGGCCGTGTGCTCGTCAATGTGATCTACACGAAGGCCGGCAAATAATAACGGTGCACGATGTGATCTGCACAATGGCATGCAAATAATATCTGTGCATACTTTGAACTGCACAATGGCATGCAGATAACAACGATGCACGATGTGATCTGTGTAACGGCCGGCAATTATCAATGAAGAATGGAATGTTCATGAATACAACGTATTACGACTGCTTCATCTCGCTCGACGTGACGGATGATGTGCGCGATCTGCTTCCCGCGCTTTTAAACGACCTCGGATTTGAAGGATTCGTCGAGGAATCAAACGGCTTTCATTGCTACATCACGCAGGATCTCTACACAGACGATGTAAAGCAGCAGTTGGCCGATATCCTCAACACTGTGTTTCACGCGCCTGATGCGCTCGCCTCTGTGACCGAACTGAAGGAACGCAATTGGAATGAGGAATGGG
>DATGXR010000123.1:0-11853 GCA_035298825.1 Bacteroidota bacterium | reverse complement strand
AATCCTCGATGAACGATTGACGATAGACGAGTGTGAGAGGCAGATGTGCCATAATCGAGCATTCCGATTGTATTGGCTGAATGAGAACAATGAATTTATACCACGCGGACTGCGGCCTCCTTGTGGTGGATGGCTGAGGCGAGTTCCCTGATGAGACGAATATCGCCGTTTTTCTCTAAAACAGTACCGGTCACGATAAAGTTTGCCCCCGCCGCCGCTTTTGCCGCAGCTTCTGCGGGCGTGCTGATGCCGCCGCCGACAATCACGGGCATCGATGTGTAGCGACGGATGGCGGAGATCATCTGATCCGGAACCGTTTGTTCGGCGCCGCTTCCGGCTTCGAGATAGATGAGTTTGAAACCGAGTATCTCGGCGGCCATTGCATGCGCCAGTGCGATATCGGGTTTGTTCCGTGGCAGCGGCTTTGTATTGCTCATAAACTCTGCCGAAGTGGTCCGGCCGGATTCAACGAGCATATACGCGGTCGAGATCGCCTCGAGTCCCAGCTTGCGTATGATCGGCGCTGCGATCACCTGGCTGCCGATCAGATGCTCGGGATTCCTTCCGCTCAGGAGCGAGAGAAAGAGGATCGCATCAGCATCGCCCGACACCTGCGACACGGCGCCGGGGAAGATGACGACGGGCAGCGTGGTGTTGCGCTTGATCGTCCGAATGCATTCATGGAACGAATCGTCGACTACGAGGCTGCCGCCGACAAGAAATGCGTCCACATCGGCTTCGGTGGCGGCTGTGGTGAAATGCACGAGCGACTCTGAGTCCATCTTATCCGGATCGACAAGCACAAGATGGGCCGCGCCGCGCGCGCGAGAGGTTGCGAGAAGCTGTTCGTGAACAGACATCGGTCAGAGCATTCCTTTCACAACCTCGATGACGTTCGAAAGGGCCTCGTCGAGTTTTGCCGTGTCCTTGCCACCGGCGGTTGCCATGTGATTTTTGCCGCCGCCTCCGCCGCCGAGCGTCTTCGCCACGGCGCCGACGATTTTTCCGGCCGAGAGATTCTTCGATTTGATCAAATCGTCCGTGACGACACAGACGAGTTGCACTTTTTCATCGATCACTGCTGCAAGCACGCCGACGCCCGAGCCGAGTTTCGATCGGAGCGCGTCGCCGAGCGATTTGAGCGTGTCGATATCGCCGACCGGCATCTTCGCTGTCACGATCTTCATCGAATCGATTCCGGGCGCGCTGCCGACAAGCGTTTCGAAATCTGTCGCCGCGGAAGAGAACTTCGCTTTGGCGCTTTCTTTTTCGAACGCCTTTTTCTTCTCGGCAAGACGGAGAATGAATTCCTCGAGCGTGCGGAAGCGCGCGAGTTGCGATGCAAATTCCTGCGTGAGCTCCTGTGTCTTCACCGTGCGCGGCACATCGGGCACCTGCTCGAGCTTGCGTATTTCGACGTCGAGTCCCGTTGTATCCTCTGAAGCGAGCGGGGAGTCGGCGGGAAGCGAATGCTGCATCGATTGAATTTCGTCGACAAGCGCATACGCATGCTCGATCCGTTCGCGATAGGTCTTGTTCTGAAGCGCAAGATAGTCGAGCGCGTGCGCGCCCGTGAGCGCCTCGATACGGCGCACGCCGCTTGCGCTGCTCGATTCGGAGCGGACCTTGAAGAATCCGATGTCGCCCGTGTTTGCAATGTGCGTGCCGCCGCAGAATTCCTTCGTGTAGTCGCCGAACTGCACAACATTCACACGTTCGCCGTACTTGTCGCCGAAGAACATGAGCGCGCCCATCTTCTGTGCCTCAGCGAAAGGGATGGCGCGATGATGCTGCAGCGGAACCTGTGCGGCGATCATCTCGTTGACGATCGCTTCGATCTCGCGCATCTCTTCATCAGTCACCTTCGCGAAATGTGCAAAGTCGAACCGAAGATAATTCGGCGCGACAAGCGATCCCGACTGATGCACATGATTGCCCAGCACTTTTCTGAGCGCCGCATGGAGCAGATGCGTTGCCGAATGGTTGCGCATGATGCTCAATCGCCGTTCGCGATCGACCTTCGCCGTGACTTCCGTTCCTTCCAGATCGGCCAGGGCGCGATCGGAGAGATGAATGAAGACATTATGATCCTTCACAGTGTCACTCACGGGAATCACACCCTGCGGCGTAACGATCTCTCCGGTATCGCCGACCTGTCCGCCGGATTCGGCGTAGAACGGCGTGCGGTCGAGAATGAGCGAGCCTTCAGAGACGCCGATGACATGAGCCTTCGACTCGAGCTCCGTGTATCCGAGAAATTCAGTAGGTTCCGAAGGGAGGATCGATGATTTTCCCTGGACCGTCTGCGTGAAGCGTGTGCCCGATTCGCGCGAACGCTCCTTCTGCGCCGCCATCTTCACATCGAATGTCTCCGTGTCGACCGACAAGCCGCGTTCCGTGCAGAGAAGCTGCGTCAGGTCGAGCGGAAATCCGAATGTGTCATAGAGTTTGAACGCGACATCGCCCGGGAACACCGTCGATCCGTTCATCTCGGCGACCGCTTCCTCGAAGAGCGCGAGCCCGTGATCGAGCGTGCGGTTGAATCCCTCTTCTTCGCCCTTGATGACGCGTTCGATGTGCGATTGCTGTTCCCTGATCTCGGGGAAGACGTGCGACATCGTCGCAACGAGCGTCTCGACGAGCTTGTAGAGGAACGGTTCCTGAAATTCAAGCTTGCGTCCGAACCTTGCGGCGCGCCTCAGGATGCGGCGCAACACATAGCCGCGTCCTTCGTTCGATGGGATCGCACCATCGCCGATCGAGAATGTGAGCATTCTGATATGATCGGCAATGACGCGCATCGCAATGTCCGATTCTGAATCGCCCGCCGTGTATTTCTTCTGCGCGAGCACGGAGATCTTCGACAGCAGGGGGAGGAACACGTCCGTGTCGTAATTCGACGGGGGACGCTTGAAATTCGTGCGCATCGATTCAATCACCGCGCAGGCGCGCTCGAAGCCCATACCGGTGTCGACATGTTTTGCCGGAAGCATCTCGAGCGATCGGTCCGGAAGACGATTGTTCTGTATGAACACGAGGTTCCAGATCTCGATGAGTTCGGGCGAACCGGCATTCACAAGCTCGGCGGGGGCATTGCCGTCTTTCGTCAGATCGATATGGATCTCGGAACAGGGACCGCAGGGACCGGTCTCGCCCATTTCCCAAAAATTATCCTTCTCCGCAAACTTCAGGATGTGCGAGGGATCGACGTCCGTCCGCGTCTTCCAGAGTTCCATCGCCTCGTCGTCCGTTTTGTAGACGGTCACCCAGAGACGGTTCTTCGGCATCTTCCAGACTTCCGTCAGGAGCTCCCACGCCCATTCAATCGCTTCCTTCTTGTAATAATCGCCGAACGACCAGTTGCCGAGCATTTCGAAGAATGTATGATGATACGTGTCGCGTCCCACTTCCTCCAGGTCGTTATGCTTGCCGCTCACGCGGATGCATTTTTGCGTATCGGCGGCGCGTTTGTAATCGCGCGTGCCGGTGCCGAGGAACACTTCCTTAAACTGGTTCATGCCTGCGTTCGTGAACAGAAGCGTCGGATCTCCGTGGGGAATGACCGGGGCGCTTGGGACGATGCGATGATGTTTCGAAGCGAAGAAATCTAAGAAAGACTGGCGGAGTTCTTGTGATGTCATGGATGATGAAGTATTGATGAGTGAATTTAAGTGTGCAATCTGTATCGGCGACCGGCGCGTTTGTGCGCGGAGGCGTCAGAATTCAATGTGCGTCATGAGCTGGATCTCTTCAAGCACGGCTGAAACCTCGAGGCATTTAGGCATGTCGCCTCCAAATACGCAGGCGCGTCCTTTCGTGTGCACTTCAAGCGCGTAGGCTTCGGCCTGCGAGTGGTTGCAATTGATCGCCTTGATGAGCTGCGAGATCACCTCATCGAACGTGTGAATTTCATCGTTAAACAGGATTACTTTCGCCGGCTCCTGAGTCCGTATCTGATCGATGACTTCCTCTTCAGCCTGCGGTGCTGCGGTATTCATAGTCAACATTAAAAAAAATTTGCCTTTCGGAATGCTCTCCGAGTATTTTTTGTTTATCAATACGAACAAGTTTGAGAAACAAAGCGTTTCAGTGAGACGGTGTTGTGGACGTTGCCAGTGCGGTCCTTACGGATTCGCAACCCTCATAAAATAACAAAAAATGCATAGGGTTGCAAGAATTTGCCCCGCCGTGAACCGAATTCAATCAATCGTGAAGAAATTTATTGCGGTCGTGAAGAACTCTTTCTATATTTCTTCATTGAAATAGACTTTTTCCCTATCCCAATCCAGAGAAAGGTACACTATGGTTTTCGATCTCGATATGATACAGCGAACGTACGCCGGCTATCCCGGGAAAATCAACACGGCTCGCTCGTTGTTCGGACGTCCCCTCACGCTGACTGAAAAAATACTTGCCGCGCATTTTGCAGGCGGACAGGCATCGGCGCCCGATCGGGGGAAGAGCTATGTCGATTTCAATCCGGATCGTGTCGCGATGCAGGATGCCACGGCGCAGATGGCGCTGCTGCAGTTTATGTCGGCCGGACGTCCGCGTGTTGCCGCGCCTTCGACTGTGCATTGCGATCACCTGATACAGGCCGAGGTCGGCTCGGCGAGCGATCTGCTGCGTGCCACCGCCGACAACCGCGAGGTGTACGACTTCCTTGCAAGCGTTTCGAACAAATACGGCATCGGTTTCTGGAAACCGGGAGCAGGCATCATTCATCAGGTCGTGCTTGAGAATTACGCATTCCCCGGCGGCATGATGATCGGAACAGATTCGCATACGCCGAATGCAGGCGGACTCGGCATGGTCGCCATTGGCGTAGGCGGCGCCGATGCGGTGGACGTCATGGCCGGCATGCCATGGGAACTGAAATTCCCGAAGGTGATCGGAATCAGGCTCACGGGTACGCTCAACGGCTGGGCATCGGCGAAGGATGTCATCCTGAAAGTCGCGGGACTCCTGACGGTGAAGGGCGGTACCGGCGCGATCGTCGAATATTTCGGCGAAGGAACGAAATCGATTTCCTGTACGGGAAAAGGCACGATCTGCAACATGGGCGCAGAGATCGGCGCCACGACGTCGATCTTCCCGTTCGATTCGCGCATGGCCGATTATCTGCGCGCCACCGGACGCGACGACGTCGCGTCGATGGCCGAATCGATCGCCGATTGTCTCAGGCCGGATGCAGGCGTGCTTGAAGCGCCGGAAAAATATTATGACAGGGTCATCGAGATCGATCTGAGCGCGCTCGAACCGCATGTCAACGGGCCGTTCACGCCCGACCTTGCATGGCCGATTTCGAAATTCGCCGAAGCGGTGAAAGAGAATTCGTATCCGCCGGAATTGAAAGTGGGACTGATCGGCAGCTGCACGAATTCATCGTACGAGGACATCGAGCGCGCGGCGTCGGTGGCGAAGCAGGCGCTCGACAAGGGATTGAAGGCGAAGGCCGAGTTCGTCATCACGCCGGGATCGGAACAGATCCGCGCGACGATCGAGCGCGACGGACAGCTGCAGACGCTGACCGACGTGGGCGGGATGGTGCTCGCGAACGCATGCGGACCCTGCATCGGACAATGGAAGCGCCACGGCATGGAGCCGGGCGAAAAGAATTCGATCATCACATCGTACAACAGAAACTTCACCGGTCGAAACGACGGCAATCCGTCGACGTACGCGTTCGTCGCAAGTCCCGAAATCGTCACCGCAATGACGATCGCCGGCTCGCTCACATTCAATCCGATGAAAGACACGCTCGTGAATGAAAAAGGCGAGCGCGTCACGATCGATCCTCCCACGGGGAACGAGCTGCCGCAGAACGGTTACGAACGCGGCGAGAACGGGTACAAGGCGCCGCAGGCCGACGGCTCTGCAATCAAAGTGATCATCGATCCGAAATCGGACAGGCTTCAGGCATTGGCGCCCTTCGCGGCATGGGAAGGCACGGACCTCGAGCGCCTCAGGATCCTGATGAAGGTGAAGGGGAAATGTACGACCGACCATATCTCGCCGGCGGGGAAATGGCTGCGCTTCCGCGGACACCTCGACAACATTTCGGACAACATGTTCATCGGCGCGGTAAACGCGTTCAGCGGTGAAGCGGGACGGGGAAAGAATGCGGTGACCGGAGAAGTGAAATCGTTCTCAGAAACCGCGCGCGATTACAAGAAGGCGGGCATCGGATGGATCGCCATCGGCGACGAAAATTACGGCGAAGGCTCGTCTCGGGAACATGCGGCCATGGAGCCGCGTTACATGGGGGGAAGGGCAATCATCGTGAAGAGCTTCGCGCGCATTCATGAAACGAATCTGAAGAAGCAGGGCATGCTGGCTTTAACATTCAGGAATCCGGCAGATTACGATTCGGTGCGCGAGGATGATACGGCGGCGATACGCGGTCTCTCCGCGTTTGCACCGGGCAAGCCACTGACGCTTGAACTGACGCATGCCGACGGCACGAAGGAATCATTCGAGTTGAATCACACATTCAACGAGAGTCAGATCGCATGGTTTAAAGCCGGAAGCGCGCTGAACGCCCTGAACGAGTGAGTGCGGACATGATGTCCGCATTCGGTGTGCAGTCGCGCATGCGCATTGCAGAATGCGCGCGCGACGTGCGGACAATCATAAGGTGCATGGGAAGGAAGCATCGGTATGGCGTACGATTCGGTATTGATCCAACCGTTTCGCGATGAATTGACTGAAGTGGGCATCAGGGAATTGCGCACTTCATCGGACGTTGAAGCGGAGTTGCGCGAGAGCAAGGGCACTGTGCTTGTCGTGGTGAATTCGGTGTGCGGATGCGCGGCAGGAAAAGCCCGTCCTGGCGTTCGCATTGCGATGGAACAAAAGGTGAGACCGGAAAAGGCGGTGAGCGTGTTCGCGGGCCAGGACAAGGAGGCGACTGAGTACCTGCGCGAAAAATTTCTAAACGGGCTTCCGCCTTCGTCGCCGTCGATCGCGCTGTTCAAGGATGGAGAGCTCGTGCATTTCGTGCCCAGGCACAGAATCGAGAATCGTCTGCCGAACGAAATCGCGCTCGATCTGATCACCGCGTTCAACGAATACTGCGCGTAAGATCATCAAACCGGACCGCAAAGAAACCCGCACAGACGCTGTGAGTCGTCAGTGCGGGTTTCCTGTATCGGGACGGAAGGTTACGGCTTCTTCGTCTTTCCGTTTCCGTTCTCGGCGAGCGCCATGAACGGCTTAAGAAATTCGATCGGGAAGGGGAAGATCGTTGTTGAATTATTCTCCGATGCGATTTCGGTTAGCGTCTGAAGGTAGCGCAATTGAAGCGCGATCGGATTGCGGTTGATGATCTCGGCCGCTTCGCCGAGTTTCACACTGGCCTGCAGCTCGCCTTCGGCATGCACGATCTTTGCGCGGCGTTCGCGTTCGGCCTCGGCCTGGCGCGCCATGGCGCGCTGCATTTCGACGGGCAGATCGATCTGCTTCACTTCCACATTCGTCACCTTGATGCCCCACGGTTCGGTATGCTGATCGATGATCACCTGCAGCTCATGGTTGATCTTGTCGCGCTGCGCAAGCAGGTCGTCGAGTTCCGATTGTCCGAGAATGCTGCGAAGCGTCGTCTGTGACAACTGCGAGGTCGCATAGAGATAATTTTCAACATAGACGATCGCCTTCTCGGGAAGGACGACGCGGAAGTAGATGACGGCGTTCACCTTGATCGAGACGTTATCTTTCGTGATGACATCCTGCGGAGGCACATCGAGCACCACGGTGCGCAGGCTGACGCGCACCATCCTGTCGACGATGGGGATGAGCAGGATGAGTCCCGGTCCTTTCGTATTGATGAGGCGTCCCAGGCGGAAGATGACGCCGCGTTCGTATTCAGAAAGTATCTTGATCGAATTCATCAGGATGAATGCAATGATGAATATCACGATGACAAATCCGAAGATGGTTGGTTCCATGAGTGTCTCCTCGTTGTATGTGGTGTGTTGCTTCCTGTTCGAACAATGTTGCATGAAGGCTGTGATGACACATGACGCGCGCTTATCTGACGGTCACGATGCAGCGGAGTCCGCGCATGCCGGTGATGACGATCTCTGCGTCCTTCGCGATTGCCGATCCTTCCGTGTCCGCGTTCCAGATCTCGCCCTGGACGCGCACCTGACCCGCGGGATTGATATCCGTTATTGCAACGCCGGTGAGACCGATCATCGCGTCGGAGCCGATGGCGACCTTGCGCGTCTGCGCGCGGATGCCCGCGCCGACGGCGAGTGCGAAGAACGCGGCGGTGGTAAGCACGGCCGGAATGATGACCGCGAGCGAGACGCTGACCATATCGAATTCCGACTCGGCCTTGAAGAGCATGATCGATCCGAAAAAGAGCGCGGCGATCCCGCCGATCGTGAGCACGCCGTGGCTGATGATCTTGATCTCGAGAATGAACAGCACGATCCCCACAAGGATCAGCGCGAGACCCGCGTAGTTGACAGGCATTGTCTGAAATGAATAGAGCGCGAGAATGAGCGCGATCGCCCCGACAACGCCGGGGAAGATCGCGCCTGGATTATAGAGTTCGAAGAACAATCCGTAGATGCCGATCATGAACAGGATGTACGAAACGTTCGGATCGCTCAGCATATTCAAAAGACGATATTGCCATCCCATGGGATGGTCTTCAACGGGCGCATCGATCGTCTCAAGACGTTGCGCGCGCGTGTCGAGCTGGATGGTGCGCCCGTTGAGCGAGTCGAGCAGGGCGCGGCGTGTGATCGCGGTAAAATCGATGATGTGATTCGCCAGCGCCTCGCGTTCCGTGATCGACACGCTCTTGCGCACGGCATCCTCGGCCCACTGCACGTTCCGTTTGCGTTTTTCGGAAATCGTTCGGATGAACGCCGCGGCGTCGTTCGTCACTTTACCCGACATCACAGAATCCATTTGGCCCTGCGTGCTCACCGGATGCGCGGCGCCGATATTGGTGCCGGGCGCCATCACGGCCACATGCGCGGCGAGCGTGATGAAGACGCCGGCCGATGCGGCCTGTGCGCCCTGGGGCGACACATAGGCGACGATCGGAACGTCGGCGGTCAGAAAGTCGGTGACGATCATCCGCGTTGCTTTTAAAAGTCCGCCCGGCGTATTGATCTCGATGATCACGCACTGGGCATGTTTGTCCGTGGCTCGGGCGATGCCCTCGTGAAGATAGTCGGCTGTTGCGGGCGTGATGGCGCCGTCGATCGTCAAGATGTGGATTGGTTTTACGTCGGCGTCCGCGTGTGCCGCGGTAAACAGGAACAGAGCGATGATGCAGATGAAAGGTTTCATATGCGTGTGCGGAAGGCGGTGATGCCCGGTACGGGCCGTTCCCCTTTGTTTGGAAATAATACGAAGAAGCGGGGTGGGATGCAAGATGGATATACTGAGATGGGTGCACAAATGGTATTTCATTTTTCGTAATTTCTTCTTATCGTACTGTATGAAAACTCTACTCCAACGGCCGTCCGTTCTTCTCGATCTCGACAATACGGCGCTGATTTATCAGAAGGACGGTTCCTTCACAGAACATCCGAAACTTCGACTGATCCTCAAACATTTTCGGATCATCATCTATTCGGCCCGCGACGACATCGAGGATTTCGCCAAACGCTGGGGCGTGCCATATATCTGGAAAGGATATGACGACCTGTTTCCCCAGGCCGATTTCCTGATAGACGACCAGATCGAGGAATATGAACCGCTCGTCGATGTGAAGAAATCATACACATCGATCAACCGGTTTGTCGCCGCGCAGCTCAAGCCTCAGAAGAAACGCTCGCCTGCGAAAAAATAACGCAGCGGGACAGGCGCATGCCGGGCATCCCGATTTTTAAAAATCAATTTCCGAACTCAATGAGACTATCGTCCGCTATCCTGATTGCGGTATTCTGCTGTGCGTCGATCATCCCCCTGCCGGCTCAATCAATCTCGCCGGGCGTCACACCCATGAATTCGGCGGACCTGCGCATCGCCCTGGCGAAACTTCGCGTGACGGGCACTGTGATGTACATCGCCGCGCATCCCGACGACGAAAACTCGGCGCTGCTTGCATATTTTGCCAAGGGAAAAAAATACAGGACAGTATACCTGTCGCTTACGCGGGGAGAAGGGGGCCAGAACATTCTTGGCGCTGAAAAAGGCGCCGATCTCGGCATCATCCGAACGCAGGAGTTGCTGGATGCAAGGCGCGTGGACGGCGCCGAACAAATGTTTTCGCGCGCGATCGATTTCGGTTTTTCAAAATCATCGGGCGAGACGATTCGCAACTGGGGAGAGAAGGAGACGATCGGCGATATCGTCTGGGCCATACGCAAGGTGAGGCCGGATATTATCATCACGCGCTTCTCGCCGACAGAAGGAGGGCACGGCAACCACACTGCGTCCGCCATTCTCGCCGAACGCGCGTATGCACTCTCGGGCGATCGCACGGCATATCCCGAACAACTTACATACGTCACCCCCTGGAAGGCAAAGCGTCTGTTCTTCAACAGGCTCAGCTGGGGCGCCGCCGCAACTGTCGCGCATCCCGAAGACTTGCACGTCGATGTCGGCGAGTATAATCCGGTGCTCGGACTTTCCTATACTGAAATTGCCGGCATCAGCCGGAGCATGCATAAGACGCAGGCCATGGGATCGGAACAGAGACGCGGGAAGAGTGACGCATCATTCGTTCTCACTGCAACAGACAGCGCGGCGATGCGACAGCGTTCAGCATCCTCCGCGCTGAAAAACGGGAGCGAAGGAGATCTGTTCTCAGGGATTGAAACTTCATGGAATCGGTATGCGGGGGGCGCGGCGATCGACAAATTGCTTGCGCAGGCTGAACGGAATCTGGAAGCGGAGCATCCCGAACGAATATTGCCTCTGCTCCTGCGTGTGAAAACTCAACTCGCTGCTCTCGCCGCCTCCGGTCAATCATCGACTGATCCGGTGATCGCTCAAAAGCGCGATGAACTCACTGCGGTGATCGCAACTTGTGCGGGACTCCATTGTCGGGCGCTGTCCGCTCAGACACGCGTTACCGCCGGAGAGACGCTGCCGCTGAAGCTCGAGATCATCGCTCAGGGGGAAGTACCCGTGAAGATTCGGTCGGTACAATCACGTTTTCTCGGCATCGATTCTACGCTAACAGAGCCGATGCAACCGGATGTAAAGCAAGAAGTTAACGTTATCGCTTCAGTGCCCGTTTCAATGGAGCCGTCGCGGCCCTACTGGCTTCGGACGACAGGTACGCATGAGACGGAAGCTCTCTATCGATATTCAATCCCTTCGCTCGAATACACCGGCATGCCTGTCAATCCCGATTCGCTTCAACTCGTCTGTGAAGTGACGATACTCGGCGAACCGATCACCGTTCGGCTGCCGGTTCGCTCACGCGTCATCGATCCGGTCGAAGGAGAACTCTACAAAGCTGTCACGGTTGTTCCCGGTCTCGATATCTCATTTACAAACCAAATGCAAGTCTGGACCCATCCCGAGGCCAAACAGATTTCAGTGCATATGCATGCAAATGCCGATACGGACAGCGGAGAGGTTCGACTCAGGGGTGCGAATGGAGCAAACGGATTCAAGCCGGCAGCGATTGCTCTGCCTCGAATGAAATCGGGCGAGGAACGTGACGTTACTTTCTCATTCAGTCCGGATGCCGCACATCCCCTTGCCGTCATTGATGCCGAGGCACAAACCGGCTCCGGTCGCAACCGATTTACAATGCAAACCGCGCAGATTGCCTATCCGCATATCATGACACAACAGGTGATGCGTGAAGCTCAACTGCTTGCCGTGCAGGCGGATATCGTCACCGTTAAAAGAAAGATCGGGTATGTTGCGGGA
>DATGXR010000122.1:0-2964 GCA_035298825.1 Bacteroidota bacterium | reverse complement strand
CCCCTGAAGGGAATTGATTTTGTCAAGCGGCTCCGGGCAGACGGACATGAGATCGAGGTGCTCACGGGATTTCCGCATTATCCGTACGGTACGCTGTATCCCGGTTACAGGCTGTGCCTTCTGGAGCGTGAAATGCTTCAGACGGATGGCCGCGCTGGGGTGCGCATTACGCGCACGATCATGTTTCCGAGTCACGACGGGTCGGCACTGCACCGGATGCTCACCTATGTGAGCTTTGCCATCTCGGCAACAATCGTGGGACTGTTTCTGTACCGGCGAAAGCAGTTCGATATCATTCACGTGTACCAGGGACCGGCAACGCTCATGGCGCCAGGCATCGCGCTTGCGCTGCGCGTGGGGGCGAAACTGGTGCTCGATGTGCAGGATCTCTGGCCCGAGAGTGTCGGCACATCGGGAATGATGAAAAGCCGCATGCTGCTTCGCATGCTCGCGTACTGGAGCGATCTGACGTACCGGGCGGCGGACCGGATCATCGTGCTCTCGAACGGATATAAGAAGAAGCTTCTGGCGCGAGGAATCGAAGAAGAAAAAGTTTCGGTCATCTACAACTGGTGCGACGAATCGCTCACCGGAGGTGTGGAGGATGCGTCGATGCCCGACGGAATGTGCGCGCTGAAGCAGCAGGGAAAATCGATCATCCTGTATGCAGGGACAATGGGACACGTGCAGGGATTAATGTCCGTACTTGATGCGGCGGCATTGTTGTTGCAGGGCGGACGGGACGACATTCATTTCGCATTTGTGGGCGACGGGGTGGAAGCGCAAAAATTGAAGCGGGATGCGGAGCAACGTAAACTCTCGAACACCTCGTTTTATCCCCGTGCCGAGGCCTGCGCCATGCAGGCGATCATGGCGGGAGCCGATGCGCTGCTGATTCATTTTAAGAAGGGCGCACTTGGAGATGTTGGTATTCCACAGAAAACGCAGGCGTATCTTGCAGCGGGAAGGCCGGTGGTGATGGCGGCCAATGGAGAAGCAGGCGAACTCATGAGGGCGTCGAATGCGGCGGTGTGCTGCGAGCCGGGAAAACCGGACCAGATCGCCGATGCCGTACGGCGGCTCTTCATGAAAACACGGGAAGAGAGGGAAGCCATGGGAAAAAACGGAGCAAGGTTTTATCGCAGCACCATGTCGATCGATATCGGCATCAGACACGTCATCGACATCTACGAATCGATTGTCGGCAGACGAACCATCCGCCGCGGTATGACGACTGATGCGCCGCCATCTGCGGGGCCGGCGCAGCAACGCCTCGACGCACCGATGCCGCATGTGATCCGGCGCGCAGACGAATCGGATATTGCGGGAATTGTGTCCGTGCATAGGGCAAGCTTTCAACAATTTTTCCTGACGTATCTCGGAGATTCGTTCCTCGGACTTCTCTATCGTGAAATTCTGAAGGAGGAGGGAAGCGTAGCCCTTGTGGCTGTGACGCCTGACGATGCGGTGGTCGGTTTCATTGTCGGTGTATCGGACCAGACGCATCTCTACAGGCGTCTCGCGCTGCGCAGATGGGCGGCGTTCGCCGCCGCTTCGTTGCGCGTGGCGCTCATGCATCCGGGCATCATTCCCCGATTGTTTCACGCGTTTGCGTATGTGGGAAAATCGCGGGCCGCTGCCTGTCCCGCGCTCTTGATGTCGATCGCCGTCGATGCGAACGGATCGGGCAGGGGAATCGGTCACGAGCTGGTGACCGGATTTCTGTGCCACATGTCGGCGATGGGAATAGATCGTGTCTGCCTCACAACCGACAGGGACCAAAACGAGAGAACGAATACATTCTACCGGTTACTGGGATTCGAAAAGGTGAGAGAATATCAGACACCGCAAAAACGGTGGATGAATGAATATGTTATTCAAACGAAGGAGGCGGGGGTATGAACAGGGATCCGATGGTTTCCGTTTCGGTGCAGGAACGAATTGCCTCGCGGCAGTTTCTTCCCTTTGCGCTGCCTGATACCGGGGAGGATGAAATTCGCGATGTGGCAGAAGCGATACGCTCAGGCTGGGTGACGACCGGACCGAGAACGAAGCAATTCGAAGCCGACTTCGCCGCCTCCGTCGGAGCACGGCATGCGATCGCGCTGAATTCGTGCACGGCCGCGATGCATATCGCACTCGAAGCGGCGGGAATCAAAAAAGGGGACGAGGTGATTACAACGCCCTATACATTCGCCGCAACGGCGGAGGTCGTGCGCTACTTCGATGCAAAGCCGGTGTTCGTCGACATCGAGCCATCGACATTCAACATGAATCCGCGCGCGCTGCATGCGGCACTCACGAAAAAAACGAAGGCGATCATTCCGGTGCACATTGCCGGCTTGCCGGCAGACCTCGACGAGATTCATGAAGCGGCGTCGAAGCATGGGATTCCCGTCATCGAAGATGCGGCGCACGCGTTCCCCTCGAAGTACAAGGGAAAGATGATCGGCTCGCTTTCTCAGATGACGTGCTTCAGCTTCTATGCCACCAAAACAATCACGACGGGCGAAGGGGGCATGCTCTGCACAGAATCGGACGAGATTGCCGACCGGTGCCGCATCATGTCGCTGCATGGCATCAGCAAGGACGCCTGGAAACGCTACACGGCAGAAGGCTCGTGGTACTACGAGATCGTCGCGCCGGGATACAAATATAATATGACGGACGTGGCGGCGGCCATGGGCCTTGCCCAGCTGCGGAAAGCGGGAATGATGTTGGATCGCAGGCGGTCGATCGCGCAGATGCTCACCTCGGCGTTCTCGAGGTTCCCGCAGCTGCAGCCTCCGGTCGACGATGCGCGTCATCAGCATGCGTGGCATCTGTACATGCTCAGGCTCAATCTCGATCGTCTCACGATTGACCGGGCGCGGTTTATCGAAGAATTGAAGAAGCGCAATATCGGCGCGAGTGTGCACTTCATTCCGTTGCACATCCATCCCTATTACAGGGACCTCTACGGCT
>DATGXR010000121.1:0-2729 GCA_035298825.1 Bacteroidota bacterium | reverse complement strand
CCGCCCCGATAAAATCCGCTGGCGAAATGCGTGTACATGATGCATGCGCCCCCTTCGCGCACAAGCTGATCCTGATTCTTCGCCGAGATCATATCGACGAACAGATCCACATTCGCTCCTTCCGACGAGGCGAACCACCGGTTCACGTACGGCCGCTCATTGTCGTGATACGGCATGTACGGACATTCGCCAAGCGTGTTGATGTTCGTAAAAACAAAGTCCCGGACATATCGCAGTCTCTCCCTGCAGATGTCGCCCCAGAAATACGGACTCGATTCGAGATGCCCCTGGAACTGGTTGCTGTGCGAGCCTTTCGTCAGCAGCGTATAGGCCATGCGATTGACGCCCGTGAACCGGTGCGGTCCCCAGTAAATTGCGTCGGCGCAGTCGTAATGATTCGCGTGCACCGAGGGCGGCTGTCCGAAATATTTGCTGAACTGCTCAATCCCCGCCCGGCATTCTTCGCGTGTCGACGAATGATGCGTGGCATTATGCAAACCGATTTCGAATCCCCTGTCCTTCAATCCGAGCACCCACTCGCGATAGTCAGCCTCTCCGCACGTGCTGCCTCCAAACTTTGACGAATGCCGCCCTTCGAGCGGCCAGACTGACTTTGTCGTTCTGAATCCGTTCTTTTCAAGAAACTCGTAGACCGGTCCCACATTCTGCACGGTCGCAAGATCTGTATCGTCGAACACGGTGAATGCAAAACGTTTTCCCTCCGGCCAAGAGATCGCAGGCCGCTCGTTAAGACTGGGTCTCGAAATGGACAACATGAGTGCTCCTTTCGCCTTTTTGTATGGATGTGAGTCGCCCGATTGAAATCGTACACAAATCGATGTACTTCAATGCCAGATCCTTGTTTTGATAATGACGCTGGATGCTCGCACTCCCCTTGCGGCCCATCTCGTCTCTGGCCTCAACGCTCATTTTCATCAGCGAACGGATCGCCCTGGCGATCGCATATGAATTCTCGGGCGCAACGGAGATCCCGCATCCGCATTCAGCAACAATGTCGTTCCCCACTTTGTTGGCGTGTATGATCGGCTTGCCCGACAACATGTAATCCATCAGCTTGTTCGGACTCACTCCATAACGGTAGATCGGCTTGTTCTGCCATCCGATAAACAGCGCGTCCATCGACCGGAGCAGCGGCTGCACCGATCGCCGCGGAACCGGAGGCAGAAAGTACACATTAGATAACGAGAGATGCTTCGCGCGGCGCATGAGCCGCTCCTTTTCTGTTCCCGTTCCGACAAGCACCAGCGCGGCATCGTTGCGCGTGAGATGGATGGCCGACTTCACGAACGTATCGAGCGCATTGCTGATGGCATGCCCGCCCGCATATCCAACGATGAATGCATTCCTCTCGCGCAATCTGTTGAGCACCTGTCGATGCAGCACCGGAATTTCCGATGCATCGCCGACCGGATCTGAAATATCGATGCCGTTCGGCACGCAATAGAATTTATTCAGCGCCAGTCCGTGCGCCCGCATATGCGTTTCGGCATAGGGAAGAAGTGAGATCACTGCATCGACGGTCTTGTAGGCGTAGTGTTCCGCCCACTGCATGAGCAACACAAATGGATGATGCGCCGACATTCCGGAGAGATCGGTCAGCGACAGCGGCCAGAGATCGTGAACCTCATAGACATGCGTCGCCTTGAATTGCCGGGCGATCTGATGCGCCACAATATTGTCCAGCGGATAGGTCGACGATCCGATCACGATATCGGGCGTGAAGTCCGACAGGATCGTTTTTCTGTGGAGCATCAATTTGACGACAAACGAGAAAATATTCAGCGCGCGCTGCAGATGGTTCCCCTTGTATGCCGGCGTTTTGATCCAATAATACTGGATCCCGTCGATCGCTTCGGTTGTGATCGTGCCGGTGGTGACGGGCTGTTGATGGCGAAGATGGGAAAACGATGCGGCGACGATACGGACGGAATGTCCGGCTTTTACCCATTCGCGGGCGAAGCTGTGCGGACGGAATTCCATTCCATACGTCTGGGAACCCGCATAATGATTTAAGAGCAGAATGTTCATGGTTTCTCGATCCCCAAGGTAAGATTGATCATGAACCTGCCAAAAAAGTGTCTGTTGCCCCCGCCCGCGGGCGGGGGCTGCAGGCCTCTGTGTCAGTTCCAGCTGCAATTTGTCTGTGTGATTCCGGTCAGTCCCGAATCGGTATAAAATCCCACCTCTCCGCTGCCGGTCGAGACGCAGTTCTGGAACAGGATGTTCGTCATTCCCGAGCGCGCGATGATCACCGCCCAACGCAGCGGCTTTTTAATGACGACATTCGAGAATGTGATGTTCGACAGCGTCGACTCAGCCAGATAAATGGCTTCCTGCGTGCCGCGCACAGTCAGCTCGTTGACCGTGATGTCGTGCGCGTTCAGTATTCCGTTGGCCGGATCGGAATGATAGAACACGAAGGCCGTGGCAAGACCGCCGGTGTTCCTGTCGTCGACCGACCAATATTCGAACAGCATATGATGCGCCCCGCCTTTCGACCACGTAAAGTACACCGCGTGATCGAGCGCGACATCCGTCGCCGTTTTCGACCTTCCTGTCATATTATAGATGTTGATGTACCGCAGCGTGATGTGATGCACCGGCTCGGCCAGCGCCGGCGTATCGATGTATCCGCCGATCACGAAGACGCCCGTTGAACTGACGACTCCGTTTGCGAAACTGAATCCGTCCCAGGTCTGATCGTGAGC
>DATGXR010000120.1:0-3805 GCA_035298825.1 Bacteroidota bacterium | reverse complement strand
GATCGCTTCCGCAGAGTCCGATCGTGCGAACGTCGATGAGCACATCCGTTGCTCCCATTACCGGTTCCGGAATGTCGATTGCGTTGACAACACCTTGTTCAACTATTGCAAATGCTTTCATGTGCGTGTGTGTTAGCTATTCTTTTTCAAAGATGATATGCCCTGGCGGCGTTTCCACCAAGCACCGCCGCCTGCTCATCAGCAGACAGCGAGTTGAGATATCCCGTAACGATTCCCATCACCGCAGCATAGCTGCCGGCCACCGTGCACACAGGCCAGTCGGATCCGATCATCACACGATCCGCGCCGAAGGCGCCCATGACGACATCGAGATACGCGGTGAAATCCGCAGGCGTCCAATTTCGCCAATCAGCTTCCGTCACAAGGCCCGAGACTTTGCAGTACACATTCGTGTATCGCCCAAGCCGTGTGAGATCCTCCGCCCATAACGCCAGGCCGTGTTCGCGGATGCAAGGCTTCGCACAGTGATCGAGAATAAATCGCTGCTCGGGAAACTTCTCGACCATCGAGATTGTGTTGGAAAGCTGCTTCGGGAAAATGAGAATATCGTAGGCCAGATCGTATTTTTTCAGGAGTCCGATCCCGCGCAGGAATTCAGGCCGCAGGATGAATGCATCGTCCGGTTCATCCTGCACGACATGCCGCACGCCGACAAGCTTCGGATGCCGGGCGAACGTCTTGAGTTTCTCGTCCGCATCGACCGCGCGCAAGTCCACCCATCCGACCACGCCTTTGATCCACTCATATCGGTCTGCAAGCGACAGGAGCCATGCGGTTTCTTCAGCACTCTGCCTGGCCTGCACGGCGACCGATCCGTCGAAGCCGAGTGATTGCAGCTCGGGTGCGAGATGCTCCGGCAAGCGGTCTGTCGCAAGGACCGACATGCTCTCGCTGATCCATCCGTACTCGCGCTTGTCATAATTCCAAAAATGCTGATGACTGTCTATTTTCATCGGAGAAGAAATCCCAACGTAAAAGTGAACTGCCCCGCTTCAAACGGCGGGGCCTCTTGATGGTCAATAATATTTTTTCGCAGCATGCAACGGTGAATTTACCGGCAGCGATTGACTGTTGATCGCCCTCAGATCCCGAGATGCGGATAGGCGGGATCGATCAATCGATGCTTCACCATTTCGGCGTAAAATTCCTTCGGGACACTAGCCGTAACGGACGAAACATTGTCCTGCACGCGCAGCGGATTCGACGTGTTGAGCGAAATGGCGATGACACCAGGAGGCGTCATGCCGAAATTCACACAGGCCGCGGCGGGAGTCACCGAGAAGCGCCTGCACAGATCGAAGAACGTCTCGCGCCAGGCGAAGAGCGCCGGATCGCTCTGCGGAGTCACCGGCTTATAATCAAAATAACTGCTCCCGGTCAAAAATCCGCCGTGAAAAACGGCAGAGTTGATAATGCCGACATCCTTTTTGTGAAGCTCTCCAATGAATTCAAGAAGCTCGGGCGGATGATGCATGATCGTGAAGCTGTTGGCAAACATCACCCAATCCAACGTGACGTGTTTGGCAATCGATGCGATCACCTTCCAGTCCTTCGATCCCACGCCGATCGCCTTGACCCTGCCTTGCGCTTTCAGATCAGCAAGCGCCGCGTACGCATCGAGAATATCCTGGAACCTCCGTTCGCCTTCGCGCGCGTCCCGGGCGGCTGCCAGGTACTCGTCAGGATCGTGCACCGAAACAAGCTGCGGCGTGTATCGTCCGCCAAGGAGTTCATTTCCCTGTTCGAAGCAGGAGAGGATGCCGTCGTACCCGATCGATTGCACGGCGTCATTCTCCAGGTCCATCCACACACCCGACTCGAATTGCGGCTCCGGTGTGACAAGCGGCGTTCGCATCCAGCCGAGCTTGTTGCTGATGACGACATCCGTAGGATCGATCGACAGCGCCTGGAGACACTCGCCAAGCATTTCAAGCGCGAGGCCCGCTCCGTATTTTCCCGCACAGTCGAAGACGACAGGCTTCTCGACATGGACAAAGCACTGGCGGACGATTTCCTGCTTTACCGATCGATCGATGGCCTTGTAGAGATTCCCTAAGGCGCTCGTGCCGAAAATAATCGGAGGAATTGCGATATCGGTGCATCCTAGCCGATGGGTGTGCATTACTGCTGTTCCTTTCCGGACTTGCTTAATTTCGACCATGCATATCCGTAGGCTGAGACGACTGCAAAGCAGCACAGCGGCATCAGGAAACTCACAGACATATTATAGACATCTCCGATATGGCCCATGAGCTTCGGCATGATCGCGCCTCCCATAATCGCCATGACGATGAAGCCCGATGCTTTTTTCGCCTGCAGACCCAAACCGTAGATGCCGAGTGCGAAAATCGTCGGGAACATGATGGACATAAACAGGAATGTTCCGAACACGGCCGCCACAGAGATCCAGCCGAGCTTCATCACGACGATGCTGCACAGGATAACGTTGATCAGGGCATAGAGGCCGAGCAAGCGGTGGGCCGGCACTGTTTTCATAAACGCGGCACCGGTGGCGCGGCCAAGCAAAAAGAGCGGAAAGCCAACCGTGCCCAGAAGGAACGATGCGCCGTGCTCATTGACAAAGATGCTTCCGTCGCGCAAGAACGTCCTGCCGCTGAAGAACCAGCTCTCGGCCATCGACTGCGAAAGCGACGGCATTTCTTCGATCATATAATTGATGAAGAAACTGAAGATACCGGCCTGCGCCGCCACATACAGGAACTGCGCCGTGAGGCCGCCCACGAAATGCGGATGCGACCAGATCGAACGTTTCGCCGTTGTCGTCGCATCCGTCGTATTGATGTGATACTCGTCCTCGGTGTTGAGATCGGGAACCGGCGAGAAGTAGAATGCCAGTGCCATCACAAGCACGACGATCGCCACAGTGACATAGGGAATATACAGCTGGCCCTGTGCCGCTTCGGCCCCTCCGGCCGAATAAAAGAACATGCCGCCGATGATCGGACCTGCGATCCATCCGATGCCGTTCATCGCCTGCGCGATGTTGATGCGCGAGGCTGCAAACTCCTGCGGACCGAGCACCGTCGTATACGGATTGGCCACGGTTTCAAGCACAGTCAACCCCATTGAAATAATACACACACCCAGGAGGAACGACCAGAACTGCGCGATAAATGTCGCGGGCACAAACCAAAACCCGCCCACTGACACAAGAAGCAAGCCCGAGATGATGCCGCCTTTATAGCCGATTTTTTGCGTGAGCAGACTTGCCGGCAATGCCATAAGAAAGTACCCGAGGTAGTGGGCGAACTGCACCCAGGCCGATTGCGATTTCGAGAGATGGAGCAGATCCTGAAAATGCTTGTCCATCACATCGATCATCCCGTTGCACACACCCCACAACAGAAACAACGTGCTGACAAGCGCAAACGTGACAAAGTGATTCTTGCCTTCCTTTGATGTAAACATTTGAATTGCCATCGGACACTATGCCTTTCGCTTTTTTTTCTATAAATAGATTGATGATAGTTGTATTCGTAATTTCGTCTTTTTAAAATTTTCAGGTCGCTAAAAAACTTCACACGGAAATTTTTTTTCAATCGTTCGAATTTATTTTGCCCACGCGTCGCCTTCCGGCGTCCGCCGCCATTTGAAATAGGCATCAAGATGCGTGAGCGCTTCGGCGCTCGGCACAGGTCCCAGATGCGGCGTCTGACCGAAGTACATTACCTGGGGAGCTCCATCGGTGAATGCAGGCCAGGCAGGAACACCGTCGCCGTCTGGAACGCCGTGCTTGGCAAAGTTCGTCCAATATGTCGCCATG
>DATGXR010000119.1:0-27390 GCA_035298825.1 Bacteroidota bacterium | reverse complement strand
ATATACGGAGACAAGTGCCGAATTGTTGCATTCGCATCTCACAATTTACTACATCGAACACTTACCCGCCACTCTTAACAATTTCTTAACATCCGCATAATGCGCGCATAACATATCGGAAGTACCTTTGCAGCAGTGCATTACACACTGATGTATTCAGTCACTCTTGAAAGGAACATCGATGAAGAAAATTGTATTTGTATTCACGACCATGCTCTGTGCATCCGCATTTGCGCAAGAAGCGCCGCATGGAAAATTCAGCGGATATATGTTCGGCGACTACTTTTATAACGTGCAGCGTGACACATCGATCGCGTTATTTAAAAACACGGCTGTCAATGGCGCGAGGGATTTCCAGGGATTTCAATTGCGCAGAATTTATTTTACGTACGACAACGAGATCGCGCAAGCATTCACAACACGCTTCCGTCTTGAATCAACAACCGGCTCGCCGATTGTGAAAGATGCGTATCTCAAGTGGAAGAACATGTTCGCAGGATCCGATCTCTATTTCGGAGTGCAACCGACACCTGCCTACGACATCTCCGAATCCGCCTGGGGGTATCGCTCGCTCGAGAAAACGATCATGGATCTCCGCGGGATCGTCCCGTCGCGCGATCTTGGCGTTTCACTCCGCGGAAAGCTTACAGGCGACGGCTCGCTGAATTACTGGGTGATGGTCGGTAACAACAGCGGCACGAATGCCGAGACCGACAAATTCAAACGCTATTATGTCAATTTTCAGATCAAGCCGGTGGCGAATCTTCAGGCCACGTTGTATGCCGATTATGCGGCGCAGCCTGCCGTGAACGATCCGGCAAGCGTCACAATTCCCAAGGCGACAGTCAGCCACAGCACGATGACCACGGCGGTGTTCGTGGGATATGGGATGCCCGATCGATATAATCTCGGCGTCGAGGGCTTCCTCTCGACAACCGAACACGATTTCGCCAAGACCGGCTCTTCCTCGCTGAATGCTCGCAGCGCAATGGGCATCTCTGTCTTCGGCTCGTTAAATTTGTCATCCGACCTGTCGGCGGTGGCCCGCTTCGACCTGTTCAACCCGAATACGGACAGCGATGCGAAGGATCCGTTGAAAGTTCCGGCCTCTGTCGTCGCGGCGTCACTAGCCCGGAATTATTTGATCGCTTCACTCGTTTGGAAAGCTGACAAAAATGTCTCGATCATGCCGAATATCCAATACGAAACGAACGAGAAGGCGGCAAATGCGCCTGTCACGCCCAAATCGTCCGTGACGGCCCGTGTAACGTTTTATTACATCTTCCTTTAGCCAATTGGTAACAATTTGGTAACATTCGCATAACATCTAATTAACATTGTATTTGCACATTTGAGAAAAGGACAATCGACCATGAAAAAACTTCTTTTTGCCCTGGCTGTGCTCTTTGCGGCCCACATCAGTCACGCACAAATGCAATTGAACGGCGCCGGCGCCACATTTCCTTATGTGATTTATTCGAAATGGTTCGACGAGTACCAGAAAAAGACGGGGATTCAGTTCAACTATCAGTCAATCGGCAGCGGCGGCGGCATCAAACAGGTCATCGAAGGCACTGTTGATTTCGGCGCAACGGACGGTCCGATGAACGATACGCAGCTTGCCGAGGCCAAAGGAAAACGGGGAACGGACATCCTGCATATTCCGACCGTGATGGGCGCCGTGGTTGCGACATATAACCTGCCCGGCGTCGGTGCGGATTTGAAAATCTCGCCCGAAGTGTTATCCGGCATCTATCTTGGAAAGATCACCAAGTGGAATGACGGCAAGATCGCCGCCGACAACAAGGGACGATCGCTTCCCGACAAGCCGATCGTCGTCGTGCACCGCTCGGACGGAAGCGGCACCACGTTCATCTTTGTCGATTATCTCTCGAAGGTCAGCGCTGAATGGAAGGCAAAAGTCGGCGTGGGAACATCGGTCAACTGGCCGCTGGGTCTCGGCGGAAAAGGCAACGAGGGAGTCGCCGGACAGGTGAAGCAAATCGAAGGTTCCATCGGGTATGTGGAACTGGCGTACGCCGTGAAAAATAATCTTCCCTATGCGTCCGTGAAAAACCAGGATGGTCAGTTTGTCAAGCCGTCGCTCGAATCGGTGACATCGGCCGCCACAGGCGAAGCAAAAAAAATGCCGTCCGATCTGCGCGCATCCATCACGAATGCCGCCGGCAAAAATTCCTATCCGATCAGCGGATTCACCTGGCTGCTGATCTATAAGGATCAGAAAGATCAGACGAAGGGCAAGGCGATCGTCAACTTCCTTAAATGGGCGTTCACCGACGGACAGAAATATGCCGCCGGATTGTATTATGCGCCGCTGCCGAAAGAAGTCGTCAAATTGTGCGAAGGAAAGATCGCATCGATCACGTTCCAGGGCAAACCGATCCGATAATGGATCGCGAACATCCTTGTTCTTATGATGAATACAACCGCTGAAATCGAATTGACCGCGCCGCCGAAGGTTTCACGCAATGTCGGCGACGCGGCATTCAAATATCTCACGACATTCTTCGCGCTGCTTGTGCTCGTGTTGATCGTGCTCATGGTGTATGAAATGTACGCGACCGCCTCGCCGACGATCGATAAATTCGGCTGGGGTTTCCTCTTCAGCAGCGTGTGGGATCCGGTGATGGACGAATACGGAGCGCTACCCTTCATCTATGGCACACTGGTCTCGTCGCTCATCGCGTTGTGCATCGCGCTGCCTCTGGGCATCGGCATCGCCATCTTTCTTGCCGAGCTTGCGCCGCGACGGATCGAGCGCCCGTTCTCGTTCTTCATTGAATTACTCGCGGGCATTCCGAGTATCGTGTATGGCCTGTGGGGATTTTTCGTGATGGTGCCCTGGATCCGCTCCACCGTCGAACCGTTTCTGAGCAGCCATCTTGGATTTCTTCCCCTGTTCGAAGGCGCGCCCTACGGCGTCGGCATGCTTGCAGCCGGCATGATCCTTTCAATCATGATCCTGCCCATCATCGCCTCGATCTCTCGCGACATTCTGAAGACAGTTCCGGTCTCCCAAAAGGAAGCGGCGCTCGCACTCGGATCGACACGATGGGAAGCGACACGCATCGGTCTCAGTTATTCACGCTCCGGCATTATCGGTGCGACAATTCTCGGACTCGGACGCGCCATCGGTGAAACAATGGCCGTCACAATGGTGATCGGCAACCGACCTGTGATCAAGGCGTCGCTGTTCGAACCCGGGTACACGATGGCAAGCGTCCTGGCAAATGAATTCACTGAAGCGACGTCTCAATTATATGTGAGCGCGCTTGTCGAGATCGCTCTCGTACTGTTTATCGTTGCGCTGATCGTCAATACAATCGCCCGGCTGTTGGTCTGGACGTTTACACGGAACTCGAATGCAGGAGCACGGCTCTAGTCCCATGATAGACATCAGATTCAAATACAGAAAATATAAAAGCCATTTCATGTACGGATTGTGCATCGTCAGCGCAATAGTGGCGATCATTCCCCTTCTGCTGATTTTTTATCATACGGTGTCGCTCGGCGCGTCGGCGTTGAACTTGGATTTCTTCACGAAACTTCCAAAGCCGGTCGGCGAATCCGGAGGCGGACTCGCGAATGCGATCGTGGGCACACTGATCCTTGTCGGTCTGGGCAGCGTGGTGGGACTTCCCATCGGAGTGTTTACGGGAATTTATCTGTCCGAATTCGGCGCCAATCCGTTCGGTTCATCCGTCCGCTTCCTGATCGATGTGCTGAACGGCGTTCCGTCGATCGTCACGGGTGTGGTCGCCTACTCGCTTGTCGTGCTGACGCTGGGACATTTTTCAGCATACGCAGGCGGCGTCGCCCTTGGGATCCTGATGATTCCGATCGTCTCACGCACCACAGAGGAAATGTTGAGAACAGTGCCGAATTCGTATCGTGAAGCAGCACTGGCTCTGGGTATTTCACGATGGAAAACAACGCTGCGCATCATCCTTCCGGCCGCGATGGGCGGCATCATCACAGGAATTATGCTGGCCATCGGCCGTGCGGCGGGCGAAACGGCTCCCCTGCTGTTTACCGCGCTCAATAACCGGTTCTGGCACACGACGCTCGATCAGCCGATCGCGTCGCTCACGGTGTTTATTTATAATTACGGCGTCTCGCCGTTTGAAGATTGGATTGCGCAGGCCTGGGCCGGCGCTACCGTACTGATTTTCATGATCTTTCTTTTGAGTCTTGCAGTCCGTTTTGCCACACGTTCACGATATTAGGTCGATACCCTATGCCCCGAACCATTGAAAAAGAACACATCCTGATGAATGCGCTTCCTCACGATGGAAAACAGGACGGTGTGCAGCCTCCCCGCACACAGCGTGACAAGATCACGGCGAAAGACGTGAATTGCTATTTCGGGAAAGTCCACGCGATCAAAAACGTTTCGCTTTCGATTCCTGAACACAGCGTCGTTGCGATCATCGGTCCGTCCGGCTGCGGCAAGTCCACATTCCTCCGGTCGATCAATCGCATGCACGAACTCGTGGCCGACAGCCGGTTCTCAGGAACGCTGAAACTCGACGGCGAAGACATCTACGACATGGATGCAGTCGCAGTCCGGAAGCGCATCGGGATGGTGTTCCAGAAGCCGAATCCTTTTCCCACGATGTCGATCTTCGACAATGTCGCAGCAGGCCTGCGTATGAACGGTATGAGGAATAAGAAGGAACTCGAGGTCATCGTCGAGAAAAGTCTGAGGCAGGCGGCGCTCTGGGATGAAGTCAAAGACTCACTCTCGAAAAGCGGCGTGAGCCTCTCGGGCGGACAGCAGCAGCGATTGTGCATTGCCCGCACACTCGCAGTCAATCCGGAAGTCGTGCTGATGGACGAACCTGCGAGCGCGCTCGATCCGATCTCGACGGCGAAGATTGAAGAGCTGATCTACGATCTGAAACAGGATTTCACGATCGTCATCGTGACGCATAACATGCAGCAGGCCGCGCGCGTGAGCAACTATACGGCGTTCTTTTATATGGGCGAGCTCATCGAATACGATCTGACCAAAACGATCTTCACGATCCCCGGGAAGAAACAGACTGAAGATTACATCACGGGTCGCTTCGGCTGAAAGTCTCCAACGACTGGTGGACACAGGCCGCGCATGCGCCGACTGCCGAGGGACAGATCGAATCGAAAGACACACCGGACTAAAAGAGTGCAGCACAAAAATAAATGATGGAGAGGTTGTACATGCAGAGACATTTCGAGCAAATATTGCAGGAGTTGAAGTCATCGCTCATTAAAATGGCGTCGCTTGCCGAAGACGCCATCGAACAGGCGATGGAGGCAGTGCTGACCGAGAACAAGGAGCTCGGCGATGTGATCGCCCATGGCGACGAGGTGATCAATACGATGGAAATACAGATCGACAATCTGATCGTCGAGCTGTTGGCGCTCCAACAGCCTGTCGCATCGGACCTGCGGCTGATCCTCGCCGCGTCGAAGATCAATAACGATCTCGAGCGCATCGGAGATCATGCGGTGAATCTCGCCGAATCGGCGCTTCAGATCAATACGAAGGGACATCCGGTCGCGCAGCGCGACGATATCTCGCGCATGGCGCAACTCGCGCGGCGGATGCTGTCCGATGCGGTCGATGCGTTCGTGCATCTCGATGCGAATATCGGCGAGGCTGTCGTGCTGATGGACGATTCGGTCGACAATCTGAACCGCAAAGTGACACACGAGCTGATGGAACTCATGAAGGTCGATCCGGAAAGCATCGAGCAGGCGATCGAGTTCATCCGTGTGAGCCGGAATCTCGAGCGTGTGGCCGATCTTGCCACGAACATCGCCGAAGAAGTCGTCTTCATCGCCCGGGCGAAGGTTATCAAGCATCACGCTTCCGAATCGACAAAAAAATAGACCGGACGCACGCTGCGGCGCGCCAGTGTCGTCATAAATTTCCGTTATAGCGCGCCACAGGATACAATCCAACCGAGTTCTCCCAGTACGGCGATCGCTCGTAGAAAAAGTTCAGGCGCGCACGCGCGCTTGCCGCAAATGTGGTGTCCGAATTCACCTTCGCTTCGAACTCTCTGCGCAGCGACGGATCCGCGTCCATCATCTGTTTCGCGATGCGCTCCATCACGCCATCTTCGTAATACTCTTTTCTTTCGAAGATGGTATCGAACATTCCCCAGTAGACAAACGAATCGGGTCCTGACGGTTCGAGCAGATTGGCGATGACGCGCGCCGTGCGCTGCGAGGTCGGCACGATGTATGTACCGGCCGGGAATGTCCGCTCTTCGTGTACCGGCGTCGACGCGCATCGCAGCACGTGGCGTCCTTCATACGGCTTATCCTGCCACACAGGCGACGTGAGTCGATATGAATCGATATTCAACACAGTCTGCGTCTTCAGTCGTTTCAACGAAACGCCATGCGCCCGAAGCACATCGATCACCGCTGTCCATTCCTGCGGAATGAAATAATATTTCGGCACGCTCACCGAATCCGTCACGGTAACCTGATCGAAGTACGGCAGCATGACACTCACCGTGTCGCGCGAATAATAGGTCATCAACTGCCCCGTCACAGGACTGATAGTGCGCGTGGTCTTCCAGCCTTTGAACTCGATGGAAGTCGAGCGCTCAATAGTGGCATAGCGAAGCGGAACATATTCGCCGTTCGCGGCAATCGAGGCGGTCCGTGCGTCAGCCCTGACGTTCAACATCCGGAGCGAGTACGCATTCCTGTTGACAGTACCCAGCACTGAATTGAGCATCGCATAGGTTGCAGAGACGCGCGTCTTGTAAGGCTTGTACACATGTGTTTCGATCAGCAGCGCCGGCCTGTTCTGCACTGCGCCGTATCCGGTTGAAAACCGCGGTCCCGCCGTCCCAAACATGAAGCCTTTCGAAAGATCATTCTCTTCGCGCTCTCCCATATAGGGAGCGACGAGATTGCCAGTGCGTTCGACATCCGACTTCATGACAGGAATAAACGACGTCCTGAGCCACGAGGCGAGTTCCGGATCGATATTTTGAAAAATCTCGATCGCAAATGTGACGCTGTACTGAAAATCGATGCCGTCCGTCACATGGCAATCGAAATAAAAATCGGGAAGCCATGCGGAAAACAACTTCAGCATCGCACGCATTTCAGGGGTCTCGGCTTTCATATAATCCCGATTGAGATTCAGATTATTCGCCGTCACACGCCACCCCATTTCCTCGGGACCGTCCTGATTGATGCGATTGTATTTACTGATGCGCTCGTGTCCGTCGACGTTGAAGATCGGAGCGAACAGAACGATCGCACTGTCGAGCAGCCTCGCTTTCGTCTTCGTGATCGCGATATCGCGCATGAGCATGAGCGACGCATCCTTCCCGTCGATCTCCCCTGCGTGAATCCCGCTTTGAATGAGCACGATCGCTTTCTTCGTGCGCGCGGCCGCGCGAGGTGTGAACGCTTTTTCCTTCGAAAGGATCACAAGCGGCAGCTCGCGTCCCTGCAGGCTTTGTCCGAACGATGTCACATGCACCCAGGGAGAGGCCGCCTCGAGCCGCCTGCAATACTTCATCGTTTCGGCATAGGCGGGAGTGCGTGTGTATCCACTTTGTTCGTAGAATGTGGACCAGTCTTTCACGTGCTGAGAGCGGGAGACAGTCCATATCATGCATAGTGAAATGAGTATACAGGAAAATATTTTCATCAGATCAATGTTTGTTAATAGTTGTGGCTGGCGTGAAGGAACCAGTCGCTCGAAAATAATATATTTACATTTGTCGTACAGATAGTGTATCCGAATATCGGCACGATACCTTACCGGTTTTCATCGATTCAAGTCAAGTCATGATTTTACATCCGACAGCCCGCTCAATCTACATGCGTCAGATCCTGCTTGCCCTGCGAAACAATCCATACGTAAGTATGGCCATGACGATCTCGGCGATGACGAGAGATCCGGCAGCGCCCACTTCCTGAAACATTGGTGTGAGCAGAAAGTTAGAAAGCAGTCCCACGATGGCGCCCGCGACCGTCGCCCAAAACAGCCACCGATCGAAGCCCATATTGATCAGCCCCTGGATGCCGAAAAGGTTGCTTAATCCGACAGCCAGAGGAACAATGCACAGGATCCGCAGAACAGGAATGGACGGCTCATACTCGGCGCCAAACATGACAATGACAATGACTCTAGCGCCAAAGAAAAGACCCACCGCCACTGCTCCTCCAAGTCCGATGATCACAAAAAGTACTTGACGGATCTGCTTGTATCCTTTTTGAAAATCGTTCCTAATCGTATCTCCGATGACGGGAAATATCAACCGTGCGATCGGCATGATCACCACCGCCTGGGAGACCGTGATTACTTTTGCAGCGGCTGAATAGAAAGCCACGCGGGTCGGACTGGAATAGAGTCCGAGCACAAACATGCATGTCGTCGTATAGAGACTGATCATCACCGATGACAGAAAAAACGGCATCCCTTCTTTCAGCAATTGGAACATCCAGATCCGATCCGGCACATTAACGATACGGCCCATGTTGCGGTATGCCTCCCACAGCACGTAGACCGCGAAGAGCAGCATCGTCCCGGCATTCGCCAAAGGGATGTTGAGATACGTGTCATTCGTCTTCACGGTTGCCACAACAATGATCGCGTAGATGATCTTGGCAAAAAGATTCGTCCGAGCGAAAAATGGCAGACGCTGCACGGCCTGAAAATACCACACAGGCGTGATCACGGATGCGGCAAGAACGATGAAATTGATGACGATCGGGACAAAAATTTCGTGAAGAGGGCTTGCGATGAAGATGAGCGGGAGCGACAACAACACCGACGCTGCAAAGAGTAGTGATTTTGCCCCAATGATCGCATAGAAGATACGGGACTGCTCGCTGATGGTTTTTGCATCAAGGATCGCCCGCGATCCCGTGATATCAAATCCAAACGACACGACAACGGTCAAATAGGCGACAAAATTCGTCGCCAGTTCCAACATGCCGTAATGATTCGGACTGATCGTCCGGACGATATAGGGAGTCACAAAAAATGGAATAAGATAGAACGAAAATTGCACCAGCGACAGCGAAAAATAGTCGGAAACCAATGTACGTGTCTTATTCAACATTATTCCATATAAAAATACAAATGGATGCCGAACCACTCAGTCTGCCGCATTGTTCTGCGGCAGTGGCCGGCTTCGTCGGAGTTCAGTTGTCTTATTTCATCTTTACGAACTTAGAGATCGCACTTACTTGTTGGTCTCCCTGTTTCACGATGACTTTGAAAAAATAGACGCCGTTTGCGATCTCGTCACCGTCTTTATCGCGCCCATCCCAGAAAAACTTGTTGAATCCGATCTTACACGGGAACGACAGATTATGGATGAGCCTCCCAGCCACGGTGAATATCTTGATCGAGACCTCGTCGGGGGTAACCGGGGTGAGGATGTTGAATGTGAAGTGTGTTGATCCGGCAAAGGGATTCGGAAAATTATAGACATCCTGCAGAAGGAAGTCTGTCGAAACATTAACAAAAAGCGTTGTCGTATCGGAGGAATTTCCCGAAACGTCGTTCGCAAATATCTGTATGTAATTTTCGCCTTTTGGCAGTGTTGGGGTCCACTTAAGCTGTGCCTGTCCCGGCGACATCGACGGAATGAGTTCGACCGTCCCGGGCGTGAAGTAAACTGGATAATTGTTCAGACGTATCTTGAAACTCCCGGAATCGGCCGTGGTGATAGCGGTCGGATTATTGTCCGTGTATCGAACGATGATTTCCGGATTCTGGCGAATGTAATCGAAATCGACCACGCGCTCGCCATCGACTGTCACCTGTATCTCTGGCCGCACCGAATCAGCCTGCACCACGAACGGCACGGAGACGACGTTGTTTTCTTTCGACTGTTCAAGAAGGCTGTCTGACGGATCGACATTTAGTGTAAATGCATGGGTTCCCTTTTTGCCCCTGCTGACATATGTGTATGTGAAGACCACCGAATCGCCGCCGGCGATCGACGAATATTGCTGTGTCTTGAGTATGTTTTCGATGCCATTCTCGTTTGTCGAAAGCTGCACACTCACGCTCTCGGCGGGGACAGTGCTGACGTTGAACACCTTCCCTGTAAAAACGATAGGTTCTCCTTCCATCGCCTGCGCAGGATTTACTGTCGTGGTACGTTCCGACACGGCCAGTTCAACTGAAGATTTCGCAGTGAGAGTCCAACTCAAAATCGAAGGAGTGCCCGTACCCTGTGTCTGAAGATCGAACACGATTCTCCCCTCCCGGTAAGAGGTCCTATTGCCGATCGTTGTTGTTGAAAGTTCAGCACCTGATGTCAATCGTAGCGAATCGATGTGATTGTCGTACCGCGTTCCGATAAACTTTGCCGCAATGCTCGTTCCGGACGGAACGACACCCTGCATTGAAAATGCGGATAGTTTGGAGAGCGGGCCGAACGGCGGAGTTACAATGGTCCCCCTGTATTCTTTCTTAATGAATATTGTTTCGGCGACAGCGGAGCCGCCGAACTGTGGCACGTATGATTCCGGTACCGTTCCGACCGCGGCGCCTTTGCGGCCAATAATGGCCCATGAGTCGCGATGCGACAGCCGGTCGATCGATGCACTTCCGATCATTTTGAGCGCGTCACGCGACGTTTGTTTCAAATTGTTCGAACCTTCATCGACAACGACATCGACAACGATACTGCCTGGGGCCACTGCTGTAATGAACTGCGTGAGCGAGTCGGACTCATCGGCATTGTTAGACACATCGAATCTCCTCCGTGCCGTAATAGTGAAAGAACTCGTGTCCATCACGATCAGATTATGCCCGGTCCCGTAAACAGGTGAGATCACATTCGCACCGTTGACTTCGATCGCCCCTGTCCGTCCATCACTGAACCCAGCCGAGCGCGCGGTGACCTTCGTCCGCGTATCGGCGATACGCACACCCAAGGGCGCCGCATACGCAGCGTGAACAAACGTTCCTCCCGCCCATCCTGCCGAATCTGTTTGGCCGATTCCTCCGTCGGGTAACTGTCCGAGGAAAAACGATCCGATCGTCCATCCTCGATTGCTCTGCTGCTGCCTGATGCGCCAGTAATATCGTGCCGGCTTCGGTAGCGACGCGATATCGAATGTAGTCGTAAATTCCTGCATCGAGAGCTGCATTTTTCTTGCCGATGTAAATGTCGCAAGCGTATCAATCTCAAGATCGGCGATATGCACACCGGCGGTCGTGGTCGGATTCAGAAAGATCATCTTCGATACCGATCCTGTATTGAATGCCAATGGCTGCAGGATCTTAAAATCTGTCGTAACAACAGTGAAATACAAGCTCGCTGTATTATCTGATTCGGAGGATTCTGTAATAAGCCCGACCGGATCGAGCTCGACTTGGAGCAGATGTTCACCCGCACGCCGCAGAATCGGCACTGAAATATATATCGTGTCTGTCTCAGCCGGATATTTTCGCCTAAGCGTCCAGGCTGCCACATTGACGTCCCTGTAGAACTGCCGAATAGAGACTGTGACGCTGTCATTAATCAATGTACCCGTATTTGCGTACACCACGGCGAACCGTGCGCTGTCAATTTCGTCTGTGATCGGGGAGGCAAGTGGAAAGATGCCTTTTTGCGTAATGGAAAGATTCGGCAGCAGTGGTTTCGAGCTGTCCTTCTTCACGTAAATCGGAAATGCATAGATATTATTGTCTTTGAACAGCTCCCTGACACATGTGTCCGGATCGATCGTAATGCGCAACGAACGGCGTCCCGAACCCAGCGACGTATTGTACGTGCCCGAGAATTCCCTATACGACTGTGGCGCAAGCGAGTCGATCACGGCAGCCGAAATCGGCTCAGTTATATTGTTATCCCACACCGAGCTTGCGCTCACGCTGAATCTCTTCGCCGTTGTTCCGCCGGCATTATACACTCTGTATCTGAGAAGAATCTTTTCACCCTGTAGCACGGAATCGCCAGACTGAAGCTCCGTTCCCGGCGCTCCATTGACAAGAACGAATGCGCGGACCGACTGATAATTTGCTCCCAATTCGGCAAGCTGATCATAATCAACGGCAATCGAAGTGATCGACGGCGATGGTTGACCCGCCTCCCGTATAAGTTCGCCCGCCAGTTTAATAGAAGGATACACCTGTGCGTTAATGCTGGACAGATCGATGAGCGAATCGGCAAGCATTACACTTTTCAGTGTGTCCGCTGTATTATTCGCTTTGATGCCAATAACCGATGCAGTGATGGATGATCCAGCCGGTTTGATGGATTGGATGACTGCATCCTTCCATGCAGCGACCGGACCGATAGGTTCGGTCACGAACGTCCCCCGAGCATTGGGGATCCGGATTGTTGTATCGATCTGCACGCGTCCCGCAAACGGCGCATTTAATTTTTCAGGAACGCTCCCCCTCAAGGCACCTTTATGGCCTATAATCGCCCATGAATAGCGGTAGCCTACGCTGTCGATATAAGCACTCCCAAGCTGTTTGATTTCGCTTTTTAATTGCTCATCAATATTAGAACTTCCTTCATCAGAAATGGCGATGCTTACAATGTAGCGCGTTGATAAAGTATCAAGAAAAGTTTTATATCGAGCCACCTCGCTTGCTCCGGCCAAGACATCGAAACGGTAATATCCGATAAACTCATATGACGCGGCGTCGAAAAGCACCACATGGTGCCCGCGAAGAGTATTTTCGGAAATGAAATTCTGTCCATTTTTTGAGATAACAGCAGTCCTTCCATCACTGAACCCTGCTGAAACCGCTGAAAATACGATCAGGGCTGTATCTAGAATAAGATGGTCCGTTTGCACTTCCAAATTGGCCGAGGTTAGTCTGGAAAATGAAGCACTATCGGATACGAGAAAATTATTGGAACCGCCATAAAAATAGGAATACGTCAATCCTTCAATAGTTTGTGCTTCATTTTTTGTTCTCATCCAGATTCTTTTCCCGGCCAAGGATGCATCGAGCTTATACTTCGTATAAAATGTATCAAAGGGGATCGAGAATAAACGGCTCGCAGAGAACGCTGGATTCTGGCTCACTTCAATTTTGAACGTACTATCGGATGATTTAATTGACGGATTCAGGAACATTAAGTCTCCTGCTGTTTGGTTCGCCACCGGCGTGATCGCCAGGCTTCTCATGCTGCTACTGGCGACTACAACAACAAAAATCATCGTATTGTCATTCTTTGAAATTTCTTCGACGGCATTCGATGGATCGATGTGCAGCGAGATTCTGTGTTCACCCGCTTTCGAACGGACGGGGATACTGCATCGCATCGAGTCTACAAACAAGGGGATCCGCCGTCTGATCGTTTTCGAAAATGCCGTTTGGGACTGATAATTGTCTGAAATCTGAATATCGATTGAATCGGAAGTAACTTTTCCGAAATTATGATAAGCAAACTCGACGACAATCGTATCGGTTTGTTCTGTCGGACGGGAAGGTGTCATTACGATGGTTGCATTTGCCAGCGAAAGATTCGGTTTCGCTGGGATCGGCAATTTTACAATCGGATCACCTATGAGCGTATTGGTCAGCACAAACAAGCCAAACACGCCGGAGGATCCATACTGCCTGGCATACTCGAGTTTGGCGAGCCGATGCGTATCGCCGACCGACAATGCTGTATCGATCAGCAATTTTTTATAGAACAGTTGAGGGAACGTGTATGCAGTGGATGTAAAGCCAAGCGACGAATTACCAATATATGCAATCGCCTGCCCGTTGATATCGTTGGTGGCCAGTTCAGAGAACGATAAGACATCAGGCTCGGCAAATTTTCCAGTCGAACAGCCGAAATCAGTGATCAGAGGATTGCGGTCGCGAATATTTTCCAATTGTCCGATATCGGTGATGCTGTTGTCCCATGTTTGCGTGCCACTGTGACCGATGTATGAAATGAATACCCCGCCCTGGTCGATTGCATTTTTGATATAGTCAGGCGAATACGGTCCGAAATTGGTAATAGGATCTGCCGTTTTATAGAAATCCGATACAATGCCGCCGATAGGAAGAGGCGTAACATATCCGTTGATGATCGCATCGTTGACCGATTTTGCCTGAATGAGCTGCTGAGGTTCCGTAAAGTCCCCCCCCGAAAAGAAAATGTACCGTTTGTTCCAATCATCGTACCCTTTCGAAACATACTTCTGATGTTTCGTAAAGTACCATTGGAACTCGTCCAGATTTTTCGCAGGCAACCGGCCGATACTCATCTGTGGCAAGAGCGCACCAGTGGTATCCCAGATAGTAAACCAGGTGTCGCTCACCGGATTGCCGTACGATGGTATAAAATCCGGTGTCAAAGGCGCTCCCGTATAGCGATGTTTATTTCCATAAAAGTCGTATGTCCCTTTACCGATCAGAAAAACATATTTCGGCTTTGGAGCCTGCCAATAAGCGTTTCCGGCCTGCAAAAAATCGCGAATCGGTTCGGGTGCCAAAAAGCCATCATTGAATTCATCATAGATATCAGTAATATCAACAAGCGAAGTCGAAATGTTGTATGTTGACGAGATAAATGAAACATAGGACTCGGCGATCTGTCTGAAAAACGGATGCGTAATGGCAATGTAATCTGCTTGGCGCGTTGTACTGCGAAGGTTCTTGAACCGCTTTTTATAGAACACAATTGGTGCGGACTGGTTCGCCTCTGGCCGAAGAAAATAGCGTGTGTTGTTGCTCAGCGTGTCGATAAACAGGAGTCTTCCTGCGGTCAGCGTGAAATTGGTGATTTTCGCGATCGAACTGTCCGTAATTGAGAATTTGTATAGGAGCACATTGGAACCCGTCATGCCATTGATTGCAATGGCAACCGGAGTGGGTCGGGTAATATTGGCATAGCCGAAATCAAGAGAATCCGACGACGCGATAAGTTTTCTCGGATACTCCAGCTCGAACCAATCGTAGGCGATAGAATTGACCGAGTTCTGAGTAGGATATGAATACAAGTTGACCGTGTTCGTACCGTTCCTTAGAATCGAGGACAAAAATTCACCCTTCAGTACTTTCACTTGATATTTATTAATAAATCCTGAATCGTACCTCGCCGGATTTGAATTAATGGATATCGCCACATCGTGCGCATTCGTTGCAATGCTCGATGCATAGTCCGCAATTTTTACGTACGCATGCGCTGTTATGCTTTCCTTCAACTCGTTTACTGAAAATGATCTAGAAATCGTCGTTACTCCCATCGAGCCTTCGTTCCACGTCTTATTCTCCAAAAGAGTCGGGCTATTCTTTCTGACCTCTCCCCCACTAAGCGAAAAATCCCAGTACACATTATTTTCAATATGTATCAATTCATCATAGTAGTCCACGGTATCGGCGGCGGCCGCGGGGATATCGGAGACCATCGCAACACGCTTCCCCTGATTTCCATCCCAGGTAAGCCAGTAAATGGTCGTATCCGAATACCTGTTTAAATATTCGTAATACGATGTCCCGAGCGGATTGACTTCACGATACCGTACATCGCCATAATTTCTTCGACCCAAGAACTCAATGTAATCGCTGGAATTGAATATACCGTCCAATTCCCCTGCCACAAAGATTGGAATCTCTTTTCCTCTTAAATAAATTTTGAAAGACTGTGGTGAGACCGTTCCTACCGGCACTCCAGCTGCCGCCAAATCTTTATATGTCAATCTGTACGGTCCATCCTTTGCGACGCCTATTTTTAAATAATCTTTCGAATAATCGATCCATGAATCATTGCGCGTGAGCTGGATCTGATGGTCTTCCGACGACCACAACACGGCATATTTTTGATTTTCGATAATCGAAGAGACGGTAACTTTTCGGGTCGGCATGGAGAATTGAATCGATGCGGGGAAATCGCAGTCGATTGTGAAATCGTCGATTTCGATTGCTTCGTTCGGAGATGGCCCGGCAACTATCGGCGTAACTGCAATATTGAGGCAGTAAGAATTCCCGATCCATAAGTATCCCTTCTCCCGGAAATATGAAACCTGTCCAACTGTTGGCAGTTTCAGGCCTGCGGTCTTCACGATTCTTGTGGTCGACACAGTCCCGGTTACTTTCGGTTTTGAGTGTGGCGGAAGTGCGATCAAAATCATCTGTTCGGAATCAGCGGACGAATCACGAACTTCGTTCCCCGCATACTTGTAACTCAGACGATAACGGGAGCCGACGAGTTCTTCCTTCTGAAGGATGATTTGCGACTCGGCAATCGTGATTAGGAAGCATGACAGCAGAAATATTCTAGCCATAAGTTCCTAGACATGAAATGGATTTTTATACTTACCCATCAGGAATTGTCCATAATAAAAAAAGAATGAAAGATCGCGCAGCAGATATCGCCGAAAGAAACGTTTCGGATTTGACGCAAGCCGGAAGAGCCACTCGAGTGCCGCCTTTTGCATCCACACAGGCGCACGCTTTTGAGTGCCAGCAATAAAATCCAGCGTTGCACCCACTGCGATGAACATCGTGACAGCAGGCAATTCTGGCCGATAACGAACGATCCATTTTTCCTGCTTCGGTGCTCCTAAACCGATGGCAAGCACATTTGCACCCGAAGCATTGATCATCTGAACAACTGACATATTTTCCTTTTCATCATCTCCGAATCTATTGCTTGGTGAATGCGCACCGACGACCAATTTGCGCCCCGCTTCGCAATTCAGAATGTTTTGCACCTTCGAAGCCACATCGTTCATCCCGCCCAATAAAAAGATCCTGAATGCACCGTTACGCCTATGGTGTTCGCAAAATTTCGGGAAGAAATCCGATCCGGATATTTTCCCCTTGAATGGGCAGCCGCTCAATTTAGCGGCTGCAATTATTACTTGACTGTCGACCACTTTGTATTCTGCAGCAAGACATGCTCGATAAAAATCCTGATCTTTCTGCAAAAGCACCATGGTATCCACGTTCAGCGGAAATATAACACCGGATGAATAGTCTTCAATGAACGAGTCAATCGTCGCATCGTAGAAATCAATATTGAGCAGTTTTTTTATCAATGGAGAATTTGCCTGTCTTTGCATAAACGGCTATTTCGTGATAATGACAGAGCCTGCCAAATCGGGAATAGGAACCATGTTCGCATGTTCGATATCACAGAATTCATCGACAGCTTTCTTGACGCCCTTGTAATGACGATTGAAATAATCATGCACGAAAAGGTATCCGTTCTTTTCTAACCGTGGATAAAAATAGTCAAGCCCGTACTTCGTGGGTAGGTACAAATCAGCATCGAGACTAACAAATGAGAATGTATCATCAATTCCGCGTGCCGAATCTGGAAACCGGCCTTTCACGAATACGCATTGCTCAGGATATTTCATTCCCCGTCTCACTTGATCAATGTTTGTGTCAGAAAAATCATCGTTTAGTTTCGAAAAGTTTTTTTGTGCATCATACATCCTATCCAGTCTGTCGAATCCCTCGAACGTATCGAAGAGATAGAGCCGTCTGTTGGGGAACAACTCGTTGATCTTCGCTGCAAAATGTCCCTTATACACGCCCAATTCTGCCGTACAACCGCTGACATTTTTTTCGATAATGGTCCGCCGACACAATTCGAGTGTTTTAATCCGCACATAATCATGTCCAGCATCAATACAATGCGACGCCTGATCGTCGTACGCCAGGGAACGAACAATATAGACGTGGAGACGGGCACTAAACCGGTGTGATGTGTCCCATAGGTATTTGACAAGCGGTTTGAACATCGTTGTTAAGAAAAAGTGGGAATTGATCCGCGCTATGGAGCATACCTAATTTATATTAAAATAGGATTTTTTTGCATAAATAAAATATAGAAAAGTCAATTGGTTTGGCAAGAAATTTCTGTAAGGCTTCAAAACCGCTCATCTTTATTGATTGTTGCTTGCATAGATCCTATATTGCATAAATCCTATATTATTTCATTACTCTTATGAAATTGATCTGGTTCTTTATCATGAACTCCCCGCTGATTAGCAAGAACAGTATAATCTACAATATGGGAAGAGGATTTCTTCATGCACGCATCAGACACCCGATTATTACACGTGTTTAAATCGTTCAATATAGGCGGGACGGAAAAATCGACAATTCTGTATTCGAATCATTTATCAGCAGATTTTGCATTCATCGGTCTTTTTGCACGAAAGGGAGTTTACGACCATTCGAATATCATTTCGCAGAAGCTTCATCAATTTTTTCCTCCCCTCAACGTCGGACTTAATATTTTCACATGGCCTCTTTACCTTTTAAGAATAATAAAAATCGTAAGGCAACATCGCATTACGGTTCTGAATTTCCATCACCGTGTTTTCATTCCGATTATTCAGTGCATAAAAATCTTGCATCCATCTCTGAAGATAATCTATACGGCTCACTGTTGCTTTAATGATGCCATTAATAGATTTATCGCTGCGGATAAGATCATTGCCGTCAGTGAGGCGGTGAGGCAAGATCTCTGCCGTAACTACAAAACCAATATCGTCATTATTCCTCATGGAGTCCAAGCATTTTCTAAGGGCAGACTGCAACACGATGGCAGAACAATCGGTTTCGTGGGCCGGTTCGAACATCGGAAAGGAATCATTCCGCTCATTAACGCGGCGGCAATACTGATCCGGAACAACGAGTTACGCAAATTGACGTTGCGCGGTGAAGGCCCCCTCTTAAAGGAAATTCACGCTCACATTAAAAAAGCCGGCCTCGAACGGAATATCGTCACAGAACGGCCACAAATCGGAAATAATGATGACCTATTTTCAGGAATCGATCTGCTTGTTGTGCCATCTCTCCTTCCAGAAGGGTTCGGTTTAGTAATCATCGAAGCAATGGCTGCCGGTATTCCAGTTGTCGGAAGCGATACTACAGGAATCAATGAGATCATTATCGACGGATATAATGGCAGACTCGTTCCATGCGGGGATGTTTCTGCTCTTATCACTGCAATCCGCTCAATTTTCGATGATAAGGTTTTCCGGGAATCGCTCATCGCGAATGGACATCACACAGTATCAATGAAGTATAAGGTAGCAATGACTACTTCACTTTACTGCAGACTGATGACTGAACTTTAATAGATCAAGTTTCCCCTATAGTCCGAATCGTTTTTCTCAGTTCCTTCATTGAAGTGAATTGTAGACCAGCTTGATTTTCAAAAGTAATAAATGTAGGTTGACTATATAGGGGTTGCTGAAATAGTCATAGATTACTCGTCAAGCCGCCCAGCCGGCCTCTCGGCTTGGCATGAGCGACTCGATGAATGATTTTAGTGACGCTACGAACATCGACAATAAATTAATGCTACAGAGTGTCAAGAACCTTGCCAGGTTCACCGAGAGCATGATCATGCCGATCCAACTGGCACTGGTATCAGGAGGACGGGCCACGATGCGATTCAATCGGTAGTGTCGCTTGGCTGTTCCAAAGGCACCTTCAACTTGATCGCATTGATTGATGATGGTCTTTAATATTTTGCCTGGATCGGGTTCTCAAGCTCTTCGATGCTGAGAACCGGTGTTGACTTGCGATAGGAGATCATTTGTACGAGTGTTTTCTGCAAGTGTGTTGAAGGATTACCTTCACATATCGTACATTTTTTCCGCCGATTCCACCGTTAAGTTGTTCCTTTAAACATTTTACGGCTTATTCAGCAGTCTTGATATAGAAATTCGTTTTTATGAGATTCATCATCGATTTCGGTTCTTAACGCCTCTTATCCGATAATTGATGGGTATCCAATGATAAATATCAGAAATTATTGCGATGGCTAATGCCCAAGAAGAAATAAAACGGAAGGAAATTGGATCTTCAACTCAACTCCCATTAGTAACCATCAATATTCTATCATTTAATAGAGCGACTGAGCTACGGAATACGCTGAGACACATATTTGCACAGAGTTATAAGAACATCGAGGTAATAGTAGTCGATAATGCATCGTCTGATAATACTGTCGAAATTGTCAGCCAGGAATATCCTGCAGTCAAGCTGATTCCAAGAACGAAGAATGTCGGTATTTCCGGATGGAACGATGGATTTCGTATTGCACACGGAGACTATATACTTGTGCTAGATGATGACAGTTACCCTGAATGCAATTCAATTGTGACAGGAGTCAAGACAATGATGCAATTCCCGGAAGTTGGAATTATATCATATAACATTTTTAGCACACTGTTAAAGAGATCCGAAACTTCAAAATTCAGGTCCGAGAATCCATTTTTGTTCCAAGGATGTGGAGCTTTGTTCCGGAAGGAGACGATTTTCAGGGTTGGATATTATGATGAGCTATTTTTTATTTACTATAATGAAATTGATTATACGATCAGATGTTATGAACAACAAATCCGTGTTCGATATCTTGATGAGTGCAGAATTATTCATACACAGACACCTCTGGCGCGAACATCAGGTCCGAATGGCGACCCCTATACATCTGAGACTGCATATCGGCATTATTTCATCGGCCATTTGATTTTTCTGGTTAAACATTTTGATACCGCCTTTGCATTGACATTCGGACTCAAGTGGATTCTTAACCGGATGATTATCCTCTTTAAATATCGATATTTCCAGGCTTTTTTTTCAGTACTCGTTCAACTCCCCCGAGTGGTGCTGGCAGCATCTAAAAAGAGAAAACCGGTTCGACGCAGTATTCAAAAATATTATGCGTACGGCAATAAACCATTAGTCGATCGCTTCTTTTATCCAAATTTCAGGAAACCTTTTGCTTGATGCGCACGGTCATACCTCAATCGATATTCCTCTCTGAATGCTCTCATGAAACATCAATCCATCATTCGATATTTGAACAACGTTATCGCATTCGGATCCTTTTTGACATTGCATTCTTTTTTCAGGAAAAGAGCGGGTAATAAGGATTCCATAATTTTCATCAATCTTGGAAAAATTGGCGATCTGGTTATTTCTTCAGTAATTTTTAGCAATCTTCACGTTTTTGAATCCCGCTATAAGCTTTTCTTTGTAATTCGTGAAGAATATGCGGATCTTTATAGAAATTGCGACCGGCGCATCCATCTTTTACCATGGAATAGCAGACGCTATAAATGGAATATATTCTATCGGTTGAAATTTATTTCAATGTTAAGGCGATTAAAAGCCGAATATACAATAGACTTAAACTACTTTAGACCGATATTGTTCGATGAAGTGTCAATTTTAAGCGGGGCGTCAACGCTTCTATGCCTGAACGACATACCATCTTCACCGGATAAATTGTTCGCCAAATCAATGCAAGGCTATTTCAATGGCGAATCTTATGCCTCATCCATGACTCAGTATGAAAAGCATCTGTTACTGTTGGAATTCTTCCAAAACGGTCATATCAATCATTTTCCATCCCTGTCTATAGACGAAGACAAAAAACACAGTGCTTTATCGGTGCTCTCCTCTCTGATTCCTGACATGGAACAACGATTGATTATTTCGATTGCCCCTCTTTCATCATCACCTCTAAAAAACTGGGGGATTGAAAACTACATTGCACTTATCAGAGTGCTGATTGACAATTACGGCGCAAGTATTCTGATTCATGGGTCAACGGATCAGACTCAATATTTATCTTCATTGACAGTAATTGATCCAACGAAGATTATTGATTTAAGTGGTCGTTTTTCGCTTCAGGAAACCATGGCGGCCATCGGACTTTCAAAGCTCTTTATCGGAAACGATTCCGGCCTAACACATATTTCTTTGGCATTCGGGATCCCCACTATTGGCCTCATTGGAGGAGGTTCATTGGGTCATTTTTTCCCCTACCAAACATCGAATCGATCCATGCTCCTGTCCGTTGAGATGGATTGTTTAGGATGCGGATGGAAGTGCATTCAACAAATTCCATATTGTATCAGAAAACTGACGGTCGAAGAAGTACTTCATCACGTAGCACAATTTTTGAGTTAGTCAATGAATAACGTAAAAGAAATTATTGCGATCTACGTTGACTCAATAGAAAAATATCACTTTTTCCGACGATTTCACAAGCCCGCCATTGTCTGTGGTCATGAGTTGGTTTTTTTTACCAATCGATTGTCGGTAAAGTGCAGCGGATATCGTGATTCAACGGAGGTACATCTGCTAAAGTCCACACGAATCGCCTGCCATCCCGTCAGTCCGATAAATTCTCGCGAAGCGTTAGACGGCTCCCTTTCCGAAAATGAAGTGAAAAGGTTGTATGAAGCCGTTACCGAGACCTTCGAAAAAGTTTTCACAAATAAAAAGATTACTACTATATTTATTTTTGGAGGCAGAAATACAGCAGAATTGTCGATGCGCCGAAATGCTGAAAAGCATGCAATTAAAACACTCTATTTCGAATTGGCAAATCTGCCCGGAAAAATATTTGTAGATCCCCAGGGAACAAATGCTGATTCGAGTATCCACAGCAATAGATCTCAGTTAGAATATTTCCAAGTTGATTCTAAAACTTGGGAAGCATGGATCGGCGATTATCTCCGCAGCAAATCCGTTCAATTAGCACCTCCCCAATCAATTAAAAAGAGGCCAATACATCTTTCCTACCTGCTCGACTATATGGGGTTCCATGTTCTAAATATCCCATATGAAAATAATCGCTCGTTAATTCGAACACTCCGGCAAAAACTATGGCAAAGAAGATTTCAATACGACAGTGACACATACAACATCCTCAAAGGGGGTTTCATTTTCTTCCCAATGCAAGTGAGCAATGATGCTCAGTTGCTTTTCCATAGCGAAATTGATAATATCACAGCAATACGGCACTGCATATCGGAAGCAAATCGAACTGGACTAGACTTGGTGGTGAAAATCCATCCCGCGGAAGAAGATCCGAGAGAATATGCCCGAGTGATAGAGTTAAGGAAAACTCATCCTTTCTTTATTGTTGATGCACCTTCTATAGCGATTGTACAACATTGTGCAAAAGTGATAACAATAAATTCAACCGTGGGATTGGAAGCAAAATTGATTGGTAAGCCGGTAGACTTCTTGGGAAGATCTGTCTACAGAGAGATGAATAATAAACTACTGAAAAATTATATACACTCTTTCCTCATCGATATCGATTATTTCAATTACAGCCCCATCAGCATCGATAGTTATCGATCTTTGCTGATGAGGGCTGAATGCCCTTCCTCTCCCTATGACCCGAATCAAAAATAGTGGTCATTTTAAAATGTATTTCCACTTATTTTCTCAAAGAGGCGTAAACTACCTGCAACAACTTGGTCCATATTATAATAACGATACGTGCCCAATCGGCCGGCAAAGTAGACCGATTGTAATTTTTGGGCCAAAGAAAAATATTTTGAGTAAATACTTTCTGAATTATTGTTTGGAACTGGATAATAGGGATCACCCGTTTCAATGGGATATTCCAGTGAAATCGTTGTCTTTCGATTCTTTTGCCCAGTAATATGCTTGTACTCAGTTGAGCGTATATAATTAAAGTCGTTAGGATAATTTTGCTGTGCGACTGATTGTACGTACTCTTGGTCGTACGTCTTAAACTCAAATCGTAACGATCTGTATGGCAAAGTGCCATAAACATAACCGAAGAATTCATCGATTGGGCCTGTAAACACAATCCGTTTATATCGATTAGTCGGGACATCCACGAAATTGGTATTCATCTCAATATGGATATTTTGATGTGATGTCAACCTCGAAAAAAGCGAGGCGTATCCGTCTGTTGGGATGACCTGATATTTATCTGTAAAATATCGATCATCCGTATTCGTTCTCACCGGCAAGCGCCCGCACACAGAAGGAGACAGCTTGCTTGGGTCACATCCCCACTGTTTAGTAGTGTATCCTTTATATAACAATTCATACAATTTTTTCCCCACTTTGGACCTTACGAATTCTTCTGAGTTTGTTATTTCGCCAATACTTTCTCTCTCGCTTTCATAAAATTTTTTTACTTGATCGTCCGTCGTAAATGAATAACCGAATAATAAATTGATTGTGGTTCTATTAACCGGCATGGGGACAAATTTCCCGTGAACCCAGGCAAGCACACGATGTTCATAATGGCGCCAGCCAGCAAAATGAGAGAGATATGAAAATACATATTCGCTATTTGTATGGAACAGATGCGGGCCATAATGTTGTATACGTATTCCATATTCATTTATGGAATCGTATGCATTACCTCCGATATGATATCTTCGGTCAATAAGAAGAATCTTTTTGCCCATTTTTGAGGCAAGACGTTCAGCAACGACGCATCCTGCAAAACCAGCCCCTACGATGAGATAATCATATTTCATCAGACTTGTCCAAAATAAATATTTGCCGTAAATAAAAAACTCCGGAATTATGCTATCTTTAGGTTACCATACCAAAAAGACGCACACAAAACCGGAGTAACATATATGCCTCTTAAGGGCATTGCCGCTAAGTTAATTTTTTGAAGCCGTTAATTTGCACTGAAGATTTCCAATGGGCAATGTGGCAAGCAAGCCGATTGCCCGGGGCAGTTCGTGCGCTGCTGCATCCACATCAAAGAGCACATGGCGTGTGCTGCCTCGCGCCAAATCATAGACAGCCGTAATAGCACCCGGCAATACGACGCTTTTTTCTTTCCACAAGAGTTTCAAGCGGTGACAGATCGCGTCGCATTTAGAACCATCGATCACGAAGACGGCCGGAAAGTGTTCGAAGATTTTACCTAGTGCTGTCGCGTAATTCTTTGGCGCTTCGCTCAGGATGCTTTCTGTAAATCCTTCATACACGGCATGAAAAAACTGCCACTTGAAATTCCGACACTTTTCAAAGAATGCTTCGCTGGTGCTTTCAACCGGAGGAAAAAAAGTATCGTGCACCTTGTCTGTGACGAGCCCTCGTGCATCATTCAAGGTTGCGTTAATGAAACGGGCGCTCTCAAGATGACGGCCGTCCAGAATTGCACCAGATACTTGTGGGTCCATTGTCGTTGTCGCTCTTTATTGCGCACATCTGTATGCACCCGGGGAAATAATGCTTCGGTCAAATGCCGATGCATCAATTCCACAAGTCGGGAGAAGATTGACTTCCTGGGGTGTTACATTTGTCATTGCTACTGCATTCCTTACGTCTTGTTACATCTTCATGACAAAAGTAATTTTGTATTTGTTCCTTTTTTAGCCGTTTTCGAACGGTTATACAATTAAGTTAGCGGCATTGACTCTTAAGGGTACGAACATTTTTGCACAGTTGGTAGAGCTGATCGATAAAAATACGTTTTAACAAACCGTCCGAAGACATGGCGGCAATACGCACGCTAAAGGCTTTATGTGCTGGAAACAACTGGTTAGTCTGATTATTGTCATTTGGGGAAAGCTCAATCGTTGAAAGAAATCTGTTTCGGCTTGGGTTCATCAACTGGGAAACTTTCTCATCTCGGGTAAACGCATGAGCCAAAGAAATCAACGCTCGCCTATGCGAACGAACATCGCTCCTATAAAACCTTTGAAGAGACATTTTATTATCTGCTTTCGCAGGCACAATCGAAGATCAAGGGAAAACACAAATTCAGATTCAAGAACAAGCTCTACAGCATGGATACAACCGTGATTGATCTCTGGCAGATCGAAATATTTTTCAATGCCCCCAATACTATGGCGTTCGCTTCACCGGCAGCAAGCATAGAGAAGCGTTTGATTGGATTACTTGTCCAACCTCATTCAGTTCTCAATTAAAATCAAATGCAATTTCGTTTCGTAATTTAATAATGATTAAGCAACCCAATCACTTTTTCAGCTGCTAATTCAGCACCGGTTTGTGAAAAATGACCGTCATGCAAATACAGACCGTGGACTTTTTCAGGCGGCATTTTTTTGAAATCATCATATAAGTCGATAACTCTCTCTTTCCCTGCAAATGAAGATAAGTCCATACGGTACCATTCATTAGTTTCCGGAATCATATAATTTTCAAACCGTGGTATTCTCACAATTAACAATTGCTGATGGTTTTCTTGTGTTTCACGATATAATTTCTCTAAAATCATTGAGGATATTTTCATACTTTTCATCTTTAGTATCCATCTGTAAATGGGATTGAGAAGCACGCTGCTGGCGAGAGTATTTTCGATCATGCCGGGTTGGTCATCAATTCGCAGCACTAATTGTGAATTTTCTACCTTAAAACTCGGCTTGTTCATACCCTCCGCCCTTCGATACGATTCAAGAACCCGTGCAATGTCGTCATCGATAAAAAACAAAATCACGATGTTGGGACGCAATCGGACATTATATTTCAAATATGTGAGATACATCTGATCTATTCCCCAACCGGGAATTCCCATGTTGAACACATCCGTGTTTTGACCAATTTCCTTTTGAATCAAATAAGAAATCGTGCTGGTATCCGGAAGATAAACACCAAAAAGAAACGAGTCGCCTAGCAGCATTATTCTGCGCTTCGTACATTTTTGTGGGACAGTCGGGAAGTTTTGTGAATTCCTAAAGCCTTCGTCATTAATTGTATATGAAATAAGTTTTTGGTTATTCAGTTTGTTCGAAAAATTTATCCGGTTAAGTTTACTGCAAACCCAACCGAGCGTCGAATCCTCCTTCGGCCAAGATACTTTTACAATATTTGTATCGCTCACAAATGAGCGATTTGCAAATTGTGAAGGATATGTCCGCTGATAGACATATCTCTTCCCCATTAATCTGAGTATGCCTTCACTCATCAACAACAGAAAGAGGAAAAGGGCAAGATTCGCTGCGGTTAATTTTATCCAGTACAATAATTTTATCTTCATATAAGCTTTTGGAAGACAGCCCGACGCTGCCCTGATAACGGATGTGCCAAGATACCGATTATGCTATAGTTATGTTTCATGATGGATTTTTCTTTTTGCATCACGCATCGCATTTTCACGCTCTCAGATCTTATTGCATCCCCTAAATTATAATGCCTTATCAAGATTACCTTCAAAAACGATGGCATCCATTGAAAACCCGGAAAAAGAAAATGAGGTTCAATCGGAAATAAGCAATTGGGAGTTTGAACAAAATAATGTTTTCCGATTCTTCGAATTTCACGTGCCATACGTACCTGGTCAGCAAAGGATGCACCACGTTCGATAACGCTGTTAAAAAAAATACATCGAACTGATTATCGACAAAATCAGACAAGGAGCAGCCATTCTCAACCATGCATTTGATCTGTGGGTAAGTTGATGTTGCGGATAGAGATTGATTATTGTGATCTGAAGCCAGTTTAATTCAATAATGCTAAACTGAGATCAAAGCATCGGAGTCCCCCAACATCTAGTGTCGTGTTCCTGAAATACGTTGACAAAGTCGTTCGATTTTCTCGATGATTGAATCAGCAGTCGCTGTCCAGATAAACGGACGAGGATGCTTGTCGTATTCCTTGATGTAGGTATCGATTTTATCGATTAAGTCTTT
>DATGXR010000118.1:0-39203 GCA_035298825.1 Bacteroidota bacterium | reverse complement strand
ACGCAAACAGCTCGCGGCGCTATTTCCCGATCATCGCCGTGAACTGCGGCGCGGTCTCCGAGTCGCTCCTTGAATCGGAGCTCTTCGGACATGAGCGCGGCGCGTTCACGAGTGCGCAATACCGGCGCAAGGGAAAATTCGAGATGGCGGACGGCGGCACGATCTTCCTCGACGAGATCGGCACAGTGAGTCCGAAGATGCAGGTGGAATTGCTGCGCGTCATCGAATCGAAGCAGTTCACACGCGTGGGCGGAAGTGAAACCGTTCATTCCGATTTCCGCGTCATCTGCGCCACCAACCGTAATCTCGAGGCGGCGATCGCCGACGGTTCGTTCCGCGAGGATCTGTATTACAGACTCAATGTGTTCAGCATCTCTGTGCCGCCGCTCAGGGAACGGCGCGTCGATATTCCGCGGCTTGCGCAGTTCTTCATGCACAAGTACGCAGTCGTGATGAACAAGAGTGTGTCGGAGATCACGCCCGACACGATGGACATTCTCATGCGCTACGACTGGCCGGGCAATGTGCGCGAGCTCGAAAACGTCATCGAGCGCGCCATGGTGCTTGCCGTGCCGCCGTCGATCCGCACGTGCGACATGCCCTTTCAGACCGTTCCCAAAAAAGAGGGACCGGCCGACCGGACGCTCGACGCCATTGAACGGGTGCACATCGAGGAGATGCTCAAACAAAATAACTGGAACATTTCGCGCACGGCGGATGTGCTCGATATCGACCGCGTGACGCTGTATAACAAAATCGAGAAGTACGGATTAAAGAAGCCGTAACGCATGCAGTCCATTAAACTCGTCCCCGTGCTTCCGGTGTCGATCGACCTGCTGCGCTCGCTTGTCGGGCCGCTGCGGGCCGAGTACGGTCTTCCTGTCGAAGTCGATACGGCGAGGGCCTTCGATTCGGATGTTGCGTACGATCTGTCGCGGGGCCAATCCAATTCATCCGCGTTGCTTGCAGAACTGCTCCGCCTCAATCCCGATCACGACGGCAAACTCCTGGGTATCACTTCTGTCGATCTGTTCATTCCTGTCCTGACGTTCGTCTTCGGTGAGGCGCAATTGGACAACCGGGGATCGGTTGCATCGTGCTGCAGGCTGCGTGAGGAATTCTATGGCATGACGCCGAATGAGCCGCTCTTCAGGCAACGGATGCTGAAGGAAGCCGTGCACGAGCTCGGTCACACATTCGGACTATTGCACTGTTCGAATTACGAATGCGCGATGCATTCATCGACATCCGTGGACGATATCGATATCAAGGGATCGGCCTTATGTCCAGAGTGTTCGGCGTTGATCGCGAACCGGAAAAATCAGACTGCTTCGGATTGATGGCGAATCGGATGCAGCGGACTGCTTGGGATCGATCGCGAACCGGAAGCGGTGGGTTGCTCCAGAATGAAACACTCCAGAATGAAACTCGCCCATCGTCATTGTTTTTGAATCCGGAATATTCTATTTTCATGGCGTATCATCACGAGTGTGCCGATCTTCATTATAATGAATTATTCCCATGGCTTTCATGCCTAAGAAACTTGCGCAGCGCCTGATCCTCTTCCTGACGCTCATCGTCGTGGTGGGCGGAGCGATCACGGGATTCTTGCAGATCAAGACGCAGGAACGGCAGCTCCTTGAAACGATCATCGAAGGCGCCGACCAGCTTTCGAACGGCATCTCGAGCGCCACCTGGCATGCCATGCTGGCGGACAATCGCGAGTCGGCATACACGATCATGAACACGATCGCACAGCGTCAGGGCATCAACAAGATTCGCATCTTCAACCGTGAAGGCCGCGTCATGTTCTCGACCGATACGGCCGACACGAAACATGTAAACATCTCCGATCCGATCTGCGTGCTGTGCCATACGGGCAAAGCTAGGCCGCTTGTGACGCCCGATCCGAAGAATCGCGCACAGATCACGCACACAGCGTCAGGAAAGCGCGAACTGGCGATGGTCACGCCGATCTACAACGAGCCGGCCTGCAGCAATGCCGACTGCCATGCCCATCCGGCCAAGGTGAAAGTGCTCGGGATGCTCGACGTCGTCTACAGTCTCGACAATGTGGATCAGGTCGTCGAAGGCATTCAGGAGCGCATGATCCTGTCGACGTCGCTCTACATTCTCATCATCGGCGTGTTCATCTTCGGATTCGTGCGCATTACGGTCCACCGCCCGATCGCAAAGCTGATCGAGGGCACGCGCGCCATCAGTCAGATGCAGCTCGACCAGCCGATCGAGATCCCGTCGTCGAACGAAATCGGCGAGCTTGCCAAATCGTTCAACGTGATGCGCGAGCGGCTCATGCAGACGATTGGCGAACTGAACGACCTCACGCAAAGCCTTGAATCGAAGGTGCAGAAGCGCACCGAACAGCTCAAAAGCGTGAACCAGAAATTATTCCAGAGCGATCGCCTCGCCTCGCTCGGGCAACTTTCGGCGAGCGTGGCGCACGAGATCAACAATCCGATCGCGGGCGTGCTGAACCTGTCCATGCTTCTGCAGCGCATCGTCACCGAACAGGGCGTGCCTGAAGCGCGCATTGCTGAAGTGCGCAGGTATCTCGAGCAGATCTCCGGCGAGACCGCCCGCGTGGGTCGGATCGTGCAGGACCTGCTGGCGTTTTCGCGCCGTCCGTCACCGCAGCGCGCGATGGGCGATGTGAACGCAATCATTCATCGCACGGTGTCAATCATCGACCATAAACTGAAACTCGCGGGGGTCGATCTCGAACTTGTGCTGCACCCCGAACTGCCGCAGATCAAATGCGATGCATCACAGATGCAGCAGGTGATCGTCAATCTGATTATGAATGCCGCCGAGGCCACACACACGAAGGGCCATGGACACGTCCGTGTCGAGACAATTCCCGATCCGGCCACGGACTCGATTCTGCTCGAGGTGTCTGACAACGGCGACGGAATCCCGAAGGAAAATCTCGCGAAGATTTTCGATCCCTTCTTCACGACGAAAGATGAGGGAAAGGGTGTGGGGCTGGGACTTGCTGTCGTCTATGGCATTGTTGAATCGCATGGCGGCGACATTGAAGTTGAAAGCGAAGTCGGACTCGGAACGCGATTCCGCGTGCAGCTGCCGATCTCCGGTGAAAAGGCGAAGAGCGCAGGGACAGTGATCGCACAAGACGCGGGCGCCGCCGGATGAGCCGCTTGTCATTGATGCCTGTAGGCGATGTGGATATGCGCGCGCTCGAGCTGCTCGCCGCGCGGTGCGGACAGGAGTTCGGATGGGACGTCAGCATCGATGCGTCGATCCCGATGCCGGATGGAGCGTTCGATCCGAAACGAAATCAGTTCGAGGCCATTCATATTCTGCGGGCCGTGATCGAACATTCGCGGTCCGATGCGGATCGCACGCTCGGCATTGTCAACGACGATCTGTTCATACCGATGCTCACGTTCGTCTTCGGACAGGCTCAGCTGAAGGGCAAAGTGGCGCTGATGTCGCTCGCACGGTTGCGCCAGGAATATTACGGGCTGCCGGCAAACAGTCCGCTCTATCTCAAGCGCGTTGAAAAGGAAGCCATGCATGAACTGGGACACACATTCGGACTGATTCATTGCACGAACAAGGAATGCGTCATGGCGCTGTCGAACAGCATACAACAAGTTGATATCAAGGCGGCAGAGTACTGCCGAAGCTGCACGATCTTTCTGCACGATAGTTTGAAAATGATTGCTATGGACACACGAAGGGAGCTTCAATGAACACGCAATGGGAAATTCTCGTCGTCGACGACGAAGAGGTGACACGCGAATCGATGGCCGCATGGCTGCGGGAAGACGGCTACTCTGTGGATTCGGCCGCATCGGGACGCGAAGCGCTCGAGAAGACGAAAGAGAAGGAATACGCGATCTACTTCGTCGACCTGAAAATGCCGAAGGGCATCGACGGAATCGAGACGATGATGGAGATCAAGAAAATCCATCCCGACGCTTCCGTCGTGATCATCACCGCATACGCCACGGTCGATACGGCCATCACTGCGATGAAGGAAGGCGCGATCGAATACATCGTCAAGCCGTGCAATCCGCAGGAGATTTCGCTGCTCGTGGGACGCATCATCAAGGTGAAGAATCTCGAGCGCGAGAATACGATTCTCAGGCAGCGGCTCCTGGGACAGTACAAGTTCCAGGACATCATCAGCAAGAGCGCAAAGATGCAGGAGATCTTTTCGCTCATTCGCGAGATCTCGAGTCTGCGCTCGACCGTGCTCATACAGGGCGAAAGCGGAACGGGAAAAGAGCTCATCGCGCGCGCCATTCATTATTCGGGCGACCGGGCGGAGAAGCCGTTCATCGCCGTCTCGTGTTCCGCGCTTGTTGAAACACTGCTTGAATCGGAGCTCTTCGGACATGAGAAGGGGACATTCACCGGAGCGGTATCGCAGAAGCCCGGCAAATTCGAAATGGCAGACGGAGGCACGATCCTGCTTGATGAGATCGGCGACATTTCACCGAAACTGCAGATGGACCTTCTGCGTGTGCTGCAGGAGCGCTCGTTCTATCGTGTGGGCGGCTCGGAAGAGATCAAGATCGATGTGAGAGTGATCGCCGCCACGCATGTGAATCTTGAGGATGCCGTGCGCCAGGGAAAATTCCGCGAGGATCTTTATTACAGACTCAATGTAATCAACATCCACATCCCGCCGCTCAGGGAGCGGATCGAGGACATTCCGCTGTTGGCGCGAAAGTTCGTTGAACGTCTCTCGCACGAGCTGGGCAAACCGATCTCCGATATTTCAGAAGGCGGACTCAAGAAGCTGATGGAGTATTGCTGGCCGGGCAACGTGCGCGAACTGGAGAACGCCGTGGAGCGCGCCATGGTCACCTGCAAAGAGCACGTGCTCACAGAACATGATTTCCAATTCCTCAACGGCACGAAGAAGGATGCACAGGAGTGGGAGATTCCTCCCGCGATGACGCTCGAGGAAATGGAGCGGCAGGCGATCATCACAACGCTGAAGCGTTTGAACGGGAACATCAAGGAGACGGCGCAGGTGCTTGGGATGGACCGCTCGACGCTCTACGACAGAATTAAAAAATTCAACATTCAGCGATAGCAGGGCGAAATGGCATTTTGCCCTCCAAGTCCGTGTTGCAGGTTCTTCAAGTAGGGCGAAATGGCATTTCGCCCTGTTTTTTTTACGGCTCCAGAAGCAGCGTGCTGTAGATCGCTTCCCAGTTCTTGTCCGGATAGGCGCCTGCGATATCCTGCACAGCCATGCCGCCGTCCGGAAGCGTCACGCCGACCTGCGGATCGGACAGCAGCTGTTGGAGCCGTGCGAATTCGCGTTCGATCCATGCTCCAACCTCGCGACCTTTCAGGAGATGGCCTGTTTTCACTTCGCCGCGCACCGGCTTCACACGTAAAAACCATCCCTCTGCTCCATTCGATGTTTCGATGACCTCGCCGTCAATCGGCGAGAGGAATCGTGTCGATGTTCCGCCCTTCAGAAAATTCCAGGCTGTTCCGTTCATCGCAATGCGCGTTCCGAGTGCGGGCAGCTCAACGCCCTCGGGCGATCCCACAAGACGTGACGCAAAGTCGTCGATTCCGATCGTGAAGGTGCCGTCCGTTTCGGGTTTGGCCCAGGTGTGTCCGCGATGATACAGCCTGTCGAGCGGCACGGCGAATCCGGCTGCAGTCTGCACCTGAGACGGGGCCGATTCGGCGGGAGTGCGCGCCAACAATTTCGCATGCGATTCGCATGTGTTGCAGTCGAATCCGTTATTGCACACGCGATGTTTGAATTCACCCGTCAACTCATGGCGGCAGGTTCGCGACACCGGCGTGAGATCGTGGAACTCTGACTCCCAGCGCACTGCATCCGTTTTATTTTCCTTCACAATGCGCATGGTCCTGATCGTCGACGCGGCGAGCGTGACGACGATGATCGCCACGATGGCGAAGAAGATGCCGAGGAAGATCACTTGTCCAAGATTCCAGGCGATGGCGATGATAATTGCTGTCATAGGTGGCTTCCTTATACTGATTGAATTTCACGTTCCTGAGGGAACAACGTTAAGTATCTGAATGAGAATGAATAAACCAGCATGCCGTACGAGAGGACAGCCAGGAATGTCGCGACTTCCTGCCAGCTCGGGACGTACGACATGAACACGTCGAACGGCAGTGTGGGCAGTGCGAGCGTCTGAATCGTCATCACGTAGCGGTTGAGCACGATGCCGGCGCAGGCCATCGCTCCCGCGGTGATGAGCAGCTTCTGGTTGGCGCGCACGCGTCTGCTCAGCAGCATGATCGCCGGCACAAGGCCGAGTACGACGATTTCGGTAAAGAGAATCCAGGTTCCGAATTCCTGCATGCGATAAAATCCAGCGGGCGAGAATCCCTTTGTCGACACCGTGTTGATCCAGAACATTGTATCCACCGCTTTAAGAATGATGTAGAAGATCAGGAGCGAGCCAGAAATTTTTCCGAGATAGCGATAGACATCGGGTTTCACGAGGCTCTTGCGCGAGATCTTCGATGCAGCCCAGGTGGTGAGCATGATGAACGAGGGTCCGACCGCAGCTGCAGAGAGAATAAAGAGAAAGAACGTCGTGGGCCAGATTCCGAGCGCCGGACGGAATGCGAAGGGCCGTCCCACAAGCACGCCGTAGAGTCCGCCGAGCGATCCCTGATGGAAGAACGACAGGAACGTGCCGACGGCGGCGAAGACGACCATCAGCTTATGCAGCTCGAATTCGAAGACGAGCATCGACGGTACTTTTTTAAGCTTCCTGTTTTTGAGCACGACCGGAATGTATTCGATGGCAAGCACCGTGAGGTAGCACGTGATGCAGAATGTGACCTCGGTGAGCATCGAGTGCACGTTCGGATGCCAGAACGTGAACCAGGAGCGAAGCGGTTGGCCGACGTCGACACCGAGCACCGCAACGGCGCCCGAGTAGCAAATGAATCCGATGACGACGGCGCTGTTGATAACGGCCTTCAGTTCTTTGCGTTTCAGAACATAGAGAAGGAATCCGGTGAAGAACGCCCCCGCGCCCAGCGCGATCACCGTGAGATCCAGATAGATCCACAGGCCGAACGAGAAGCGGTTATCCATGTTTGTCTGATTGAGTCCCTTTGCAAGGCAGAGGAAGACCGCATAGAGACCCACCGCCAACAGCAGACACCATGGCAGTATCCACAGGTAAAAATTTTTCAATGATGTGCGCGTGACTCCGCGCGCGATCAGCTGCTTATCCATTGCTGTGTTCCTTTAGTTCGGATGATGACGTTTTTTTAACGATCGTGTGGACCCATTCCTGTTCCGAGCGGAAATACACCTTTGGTTCTGTTCCGAGATCTTCAAGCAGACGGAATGCGCTCGGACTTTTTGAAAGAATCGAAACTTCCGATTTCGGATCGGCTAGATTGCCGAAGCGGATCGCCTGCGTGGGGCAGCATTCGGCGCATGCCGTCGTGTAATCGCTTTCGGATTCTGTCTTGCGGCCATCGGCTGCCGCCTTTGCGCGCGCGGCCTGAAGTCTGCCGTGGCAGAAATTGCATTTCTCAACGACGCCGCGCATACGCGCCGAGACATCGGGATTCAGCGTGCGTTCTATGCCATCGGCCCATTCGGGATCGAACCAGTTGTAATAGCGGGCGTGATAGGGGCACGCCGTCATGCAATATCGGCATCCGAAGCAGCGCACAGGAATCTGTGCCACGATGCCCGATTCGATATCATATTCGACGGCGTTCTGAGGACAGACCGACTGGCAGGGCGTATGATGATCGCACTGTTGGCAGCTGACAGGCAGATACACCGATCGGTTCTCGGGGAACGGAAGTCCATTGTCGAGTTTCGAAACGCGCATCCACGTCATGCCGGTGCGTTCCGTTACCTTTGCTTGCGCGGGAGGAACATTGTTTTCCACCGCGCAGGCAACCATGCAGTTGCCACATCCGGTGCAGCGGTCAACGTCGATGACCATTCCATAGCGCGGTGATTTTTGAGTTGTTTCCATTACAGGTAGACTTTCTGAATTGTTACCGGAGTTGGTGTATAGGAACCGCCTGAACTTACTTCGCACAAGAGACGCACATCCTGTGCCGATGATGCAATCGCCGACTGATTGCCGCACGACTGAGCCGTGCACGAAACGAAGATGACATCTGGCATCGTGCGCGCATCGAGTTTCGCACGGACGTTCATCGTGCCGTTTTTCGTCCGCAGTGCGACAGTCGATCCGTGCTCAATCTGATGCGCGGCCGCAGTGACCGGATTCAGATACGCATCCTGTGCGGAAAGCCGAAGACCCGATTCCTGCGAGACCTTGCTCATGAGCGGTGAAACTGTCTTGCCCGAGTACGCACTCGACTCGACAATCGGATACACAAGAAGCGTGTTCGAGTCGGTTGTCTGCGTCTGTCTGGTGTGTTTGATCGAGGGCATCACGCGGAATGAAAGAGCGCGTGCATTCACCCCCACTGCCTCATCGATCCAGCATCCGCCTTCAACAAGCGCATTCCAGAGATCATCGGCCGTGGCGAGTTGTTTCACATCGGTGGTTTCACCGGTTGACGTCATAAAGACTTGTCCGCGTTTCGACGCGTGAAGTGCGCCGATGCGTTTTTTCAGGATTTCCTCGCTCGATCCGGTCGAAGAAAGAGACACGCTCAGTGTCTCCGCACATTTCTGGACGAACTGCAACGCATCCAGCGTGCCGTCGGGAGCGGGCAGCAGCGCAGATGAAAGCGCGAGTCCCGACCGCGCGGCATCGAACGGACCGGTTGTATCACCGAGCGTTTCGAACATCACCGTGCTTGGGATGATGTATTGCAGGGCGAAGGGCCGCGGTGTGACGAACGGAGAAAGCGAAATGATGACGCCCTGGCCGCCGGAAACAAGCTTGTCCTGCAGGAGTGTGTCCGGAATGCTCGAACCTGAAAGTGATTCGTCAAGGATGAAGACATTCACTGAATGATCTGGCAGATCATCGATTTGGACGGATTGTTTTGCCGAGGCAGCGGCCGACCGCATGCCCGGAATTTCAGCGCGCAGCGTGATGCCGCCCTGTGTGCCGACAGCGCCCGTGAGAATATTCAACAGCATGACCGCATCCTGCACATCGTCGCCGGCCGCATGGCTTGTCACGCAGACGGAAGGCGTCTGAGAGGCGATCGCGCGCGCCGTTTCCCGTAACGTCGCCGGGGGGATGCCCGTTTGCTTCGAGACAACTTCAGGCGTGAATGCGCCGAGAAAAAGGGCAAGCTCGTCTATGTCCGTTATTGATTTGAGTGCGGACGCGGATACGAGTCGCTCTTCAAGCAGCACATGAGCGAACGAAAGCGCAGCAGCAAGATCTGTTCCGGGACGCGAGACGATCCACTTCGATGCCATTTCAGCCGTGCGCGAACGCACTGGCTCGATCTGTATCAGCTTTTGTGTGCCGCGCTTGTCGAAAAATCGCGCCGCAAGCGAAGGTGTTCCCCAGCCGTCGAACAGCGGGGCTCCGAATGAGAGGATGCACTTCGCATTGTCCACATCGTATCCGGCCTGAAGCGAAGCGTTGCCTGCGAGCCTGTTGAGTGAAGAGATGCCGCGCGCGGAGACCGGAGCATACGAGACCGTGCGCGCAGAGGCCGCCAATTCGGCATAGAGGGCCGAGACTGTTCTGCCTGCGCGTTCATCGACAATGACCACGGACGACGAATTCTTCAACACTGCGCTCAATTCGCGGAAGGCATCGTCAGCCGAGAGTGTGGAATGCGACTTTGCCTGAACGGAAAATTTGAGCGCCTGCTTCACGCGAGAAGGATGGTAGCGCAGGTGATGCGCCAGAAGTCCGGATGTGCAGAGCGCCCCTTGATTGAATGGATGGTGCTGTGTGCCTGCGAGGCTCACGGGCTGCGCGCCGATTGTGCGTGCGCGCATACCGCAGGACGACTGACAGAGTGTGCACGTCGTCGTCCGATAGGCGATATCGCCACGCTTCGGCTTCGGAGTCCACGGCCAGTTCTGCGTCCAGATTGCGGTGTCGTCCAGCACTTTCCACGGGAGCGGCGAGAGCAGCACGCCGAGCGCTGATCCCCCGACGAATTGTAAGACTTCTCTGCGTGTGATTTTCGAGTTCATAAGAGTTGGAAAAATTTTATTTATGACATTTCAAACATGTGTTTGTCACATTGCGGCTCTCATGGCAGCCGATGCAGTCGTCCATCTTCTTGCCGTCCCATGTAGCCTTGCGTGCCAGTCGCGAGATTGAACTGCCCCAGATATCGCGGCTGTAGCCGCTGATGCGGTTGCGTTCATAGACACGAAGCGAATCGGTCGAGCCATGGTCGCCATGGCAGTTTGCGCATTCCACGCTGCCGATATGACTTGCATGCGAGAAGTAGACGTTCTCGGGCTGTTGCGCATAGACAAGCCACGGAATTTCACGGTTCTTCGCGACATACTCGTCGACGAGCCGTTTCTCGTGAGGCGATGTGCCGACCTGCGACGAATGGCAAGTCGCGCATTTCTCGAGCGCGGGGATGCCGGTGAATCTGCCGTCCGGTTTCACTTCGTGGCAGTCCGTGCACGACATGCCGCCTGCTTCTCCGGTGTGGACCTTGTGGCTGAACTGCAACGGCTGTTCGATCCGTTCATACAGCACATAGGGAAATACGAACCACCCGATGACGAGCGAAAAAACAAATCCGGCCAAAAAGCGAAGTGTGCCTGGTGTTAACACGATGACGTTCTCCAATTAGCAAAAGGCGAAAAAAATTCATTGAATAAGTGCAGCAGTTCACGGTGTTCAAGATGGCTCACAAAATCAGGCGCAGGACTGCCGCCGTCCGACATCAACGCATCGGTACCGCTGCGATTCGGCAGCAGCGTGTTGTGAAGAAAATCCGTGAGATGCGAACATTCGCGTTTCATCCATTCACGCGCCTCTGCGCCGCGCATCAAATCGAGCGACCCGAGATCCTCCACCGTGCCTTCGAACAGCCAGCCGGCGGAATACGGATGCGTCAGCATCTTTTCAGGGGCGGTGCGGAGATAGGAATTGACGCCGGTGATGTTCATGGGCGAGGCGAAGACGCATTGCAGATCCACTCCCTGAACCGTGAGCTCCACGATCGGCGTTGCAATGCCGCGCGTGGTAATGAAATTGATCTTGTCGACACACGGGAACAACTGCGCAAGAAATCCGTCGATCCCGATATGACACATTCCGTCGTCAGCCTGATCGATCCAGAAATGATTCGGTGTAAACGCCAGCCGCTCCGGCATCGGGATCGATTCGAATTGCAGTGTGCTGCCGTTGCCCGATCCGATTGCCGACATGGCCTCCTCCGGATCGGCAACCGACACGTAAAGATCGCAGTAGTGATGATTGTCGTTACCGCAGCGTGTGATGGACGATTCGGAGTGGGGGATGTATTTTGTCACGGGTGAAGCAGCGCAATATTGAACAAGCGATTCGTGCAGGAACGGACAATGCGATTGCGACGGATGGTCCTCATGCAGCTGCAGGAGCGAGGGACAGCTCTCGTACTCGCTCGATGAACAGCGTTCATCGGCAGCTTGCATCGGCATCCGAACGATCATTCGCTTGACCGCAGATGCCTTGCAGTATTTGACCTGCGCTTCGCGCAGAAACGGACACCGCATGGAAGGTCCTCTTGTCGTATGGTACAGTGAATTGACTACCGAAGCGGAATTACTTTTTCTTCGACTCGTCGTTCTTCTTCGCCTTTGCATCAACGCGCTCGCCGCCGTCTGCCATCGTGAGGCCGAGATCGGAGACGTACAATTCATGCTCGCGTGAGTGCGACGCAGACCACGATTTAACGACGCGCGCAAATAATTCGGCTGCAAAAACGCGCAGGACAACCACGCAGGCAACCACAACGACCACACCGAGTGCGATGTTCGTGATGGTGAGCCACATTGTTTCATCGGTGAATGTAAGCATAGCCGTGTTCCTTTCAAATATGTTGGGATGTGGTGCACACTGTTAAGTATTTTAGCAAATAGCCTGCCAAACTATTTGTAGCTTAATACACCACGTTTTCGAAAAATCCAACAGGCGTGTGGGATTTTCGTGTTGGAAATGGCGACAACTATGTAGTGAATACCAACACGATGTGGGGAAATTGGACGCGGGGACCATCGGGAAAGAAGCTGACGCGCAACAGTTACGTATGCGCGTCAGCTGCGTATTCTGACTTCAGCAATTGAGGTATGATTCTGATGCTTACTCTGACTGTAGCAATCGCCGTGTGTCCCGGCGTTCGTATAGACTGGGGCAATCGTCGTTGAATGCCTGCAGTGATCACTGCGACTGATAATATGGTAATCTGACTCAGATCAACGGAAGCGCGACAAGCGAGCGTTTTTCTTTGATGTAATAGAGTGTGTCGCCGTCGATAAAGAATGAATCTGTCATGGGATACGGCGTATCGGCATTCAGTGTATCGCGGAAGAGTTCCTTTCCGCTTTTTTCGTCGACGACGATCAACAGATGCAGGAGCGATCCCGCCTGCGCATTCGGAATGTGTGCGCTGAAGGCGACACGACTCTCTGCCCGGGCATATTCGACAATCGGCGGTTGCGCGGCGTTTTGTGCGCCAGGGTGCGAGCCAAGCGATCGTTCGATCAATGCGGAGATCGCTTTGTTCTCGTCCATGTTTGTCTCGGCGGTTGCGTATTGTGTCGATTCAGGTTCCGCAGAAGCCGCTCCTTCGCCAGGTTGCGTCAGGTGTGCGTGTTGAAGCATCGACGTCGGTCCGAGCGGTTCGGGATAGATGAAGTCCGTCCGACCGAATGTTCTGCCTCTGAGTTCGTGTATGTCGGCATCGATCGCTTGCAGTTCTCCCAGACGCACTCCGGTATGCGCATCGAAGGCCTCAAAGATGCGGCGTTCGAACATGTCGCGGAATCCGATCACGCGCTCGTCGTCGGCCGCATAGAATGAAATTTCATTGTTGCTCCAGAGCTCGCGGCCCGTTTGCGGATCGATCGCCTTCAGTCCGTGGTGCTCGGGCATGTCCGGTTTGGCGAAACCGTGCAGATACAGTTTCGCGCCGACGAGCGCCTCGATGCCCGTCCACCAGGCTTCACCGTATGATCGGCCGCTCCAAAGCACGCGTCCCGTGTGCATTTCGATTGCGAAGAATGTGACATGCTTTGCATCAGTGTCGCGATCTTCGCCGAGGATCAGACCGTTTTCCGAAACGAGAAATCGCCAAAGCACATGCGATGCCTCGAAGTGCCAGTGCGGCTTCAATGCGCCGCCGCCGAAGAGTGTGCGTAAATTCATCATGTGAAAAAAATACGGAAATCCGCATCGACATACTAAACAAATTTTTGATTCACGCTTGATTTTGTGTCCGGCCTGCGTGTATCGATACTATCGATACATCACCGCACGCTGATGATGTCAATTGAAGAGCGGATTGACACCCTGCGATGCGCCGCGATCGATTTCCCTGAAGCGCTCCTTGAACGTGGGCCGGGCGCCCGCCATCTTCAGGAATATATCAAGCGGCACGACTTCCGCATCGGGACCCAGCTTGTCGAGGATGCTCTTGACGCGCACAAGGTCGGTCCACTCGCGTACGTGCATCAATAGAAAATACGGTCTCGCGGCATTGATGTTCATGAGTTCCTTCAAATCGGCAACGGCGTCGTCCTCGCTCCGCTTTTCGGAAAGATAATAATCATACGACACTAGCGCGCGCCCATTCTTCGCTGTGAACGTCGACGAGGGCGCATAACCGTTCACAAATCCCACCGCATCTGGCATCCCGTCGAAGAACGCATCGGTGACGTCCCGGGTGAGATCCGAATTGCCCTCGACAGTCGCGCCCTCGCTGTAGTCCATGATCTCGAAGACGTTGAGGTCGAGCTGCTGCATCAGTTCGCGCGCCTTCGCAACGACCATCGGAAGATCCTGCTTCGGGATCGCCTTGGGATACATGTAGCCGGGACCGCCGAGCGAGCCGATGAAATAATCGTTCGGCGTCGCCATCGAATAAAAATATTCGAGCATCGACGGCGCGAGCCAGACCCAGTTCATCGTCACTTCCCAGGCGTACGGCAGCGCGCCGCGACCCGGCTTGAGCCACGAACCGAGTCCGAGGCAATCGGTTTCGATCGCCGCAATGTACACTTTTTTCTTCGGCGTGTAGGTCTTGCCCGGCTCGGCCTGATGGTTGTTCCTGAATGTGAATCCTGGTGTTGTCGTTGTCTGGCTGCTGAAGCTCAGATTCGGCAGCGTATGAAGTCCCTCGACCCTCAGTGTGTTGCCCGATGCGAGCGTCACATAATCGCGTTCCTTGTCCTTCGCATACGAATGCCATCCCATGACAAGCGACATCTTGTTCTGTCCGCTCATGATTTTTTTCGACAGCGCGTATTCGGCCGAATCGGCAGGCTTCGTCGACAGGTCCGTGAAGAAGGCGCGCTTCATGATCCCAAAATCCGCCACACCGGGTTTCATGACTTTCCCTTCCTCGCCGCCTAGCCACACGACAAAATCCCGATTGCAGCGATCGAAATATTTCTCGTACGCCCAGGTGAAGATTTCAACGTCCTTCTTTCCCGTGAACTGCCCCCGCAGGTCCCCGGTCATTTTGAGGCCGGCCTTCTCGCACATCGGGATCATCTCTTCCGTCACGACGACCGATTGCTCGAGACCGGCAATCGTGAATGCGACAACAAGCGACTGACGAATCGATTTGTCCCATACGACGTAGCCCTTCACGAATGTCTTCAGTGCGTTCAGCGCCTCGTCGGCCGATTTCAGTTCGGTGAACGAGAAATGATGTTTCTTCTTATAGAAGTCGAGCACGCTTGGGGTGAAAAGGAAATCCCATTTCTCCGGATACTCGAAATACAGGCGCGCGCCTCCTGAGTTTGCCAATCCCTGCAGCGAAATGAGAAATGCGTTCTGCGGAAGCTTCCCGGTGGTTTCCCAATTATCGGCCAGCTTCATGCTGTAGGCCTGCTTTGACTCCGATCTCGCAAACGTAAAAACCAACGGCTTCGACTCCTTCCGCGTCGAGCGTGCGATCGTAAGTGTCAGAAACTGCTTGTCATCCGAAACATTGTACGTTGAAATCGTACGCACGTTCGTCGCCCCTTGCGATGCGCGGAGCGGCATGCGTTCATCGATTGTGAGCGTGCGTGTTTTCTTGTCGTACGTCGATGTAAATTCGCGTTGTTCTCCAACGATCATCGACAGTCCCATAAAGACATTCGTCGGAAAGACGCGTGATGAGATGTTCTCATGCATCGTTGTGCGTCCCGACAGATCGTTCAGTTCGATCGTGTCCCGATACGAGTTGCCCGCTCCCCATGTCTGCACAAGCCGCGCACCGCTTCCGAGTTGTTTCACCTCGAGCGAAACGGATCCGTAGAGGTCGATCTCAGTGCTCTTTTCAGGAATATACTTCCACGATCCGATGAACGATGGATCGAGCTGTGCGAGTGCCGATTGAGCGGTGACGAACAGGAAAAGACAGAGAATCAGGAAGGATTGTTTCATGGTGATGCCTCATATGGAGATGGGGGATGGGACGGGAAGCAATTGTTGTGAAAGTTTAATACATAAAACACGATCTCAATAATAAAATCGATATAATTACGTCAAGATGCAAGTGCGGCGCTTCATTTGCGCATTGTGTACCGTGACACGATCTTGAGAATTTTGTGACACGAGTTTGAGCCCCGTGGACCGTGACACGATCTTGAGAATATTTTTTGCCCAGCCTGCACCAGTCTTTGACGTCCGGCGTTTTCGACAGCTGCACATAATTCAATTGTGCATTATTCGATTGCTTCACAAATATTCTTTGAGTACCGTACGGACGTACTTTCTCTTCTTCATTCATGCGCAATCAATCACTCATTTCACACCGATCTCCGGAGGATCGACGCCATGATACGACAGGCATTCAAGATGAAGATCAAACCGGGCTGCGAGCAGGTCTACAAAGAACGGCATGACGACATCTGGCCCGAGCTCGTGAAGGAACTCGAATCGGCAGGCGTCTCGGATTATTCGATCTATCTCGACGAGGAAACACTGACGCTGTTTGCGTTTCAGAAACTCAAGGATCATCATTCGAACGACGCGCTGCCGCACACGGCGATCGTGAAAAAATGGTGGGCGTACATGAGCGACATCATGGAGACCAATCCCGATCATTCGCCGATGTCCGCTCCGTTGCGCGAAGTCTTCCATATGGATTAATTGTACTGAGTCGGGCGACGCTGCAATTGATCCATCGAAATTCCCGTTCATCTATCGAACAAGGAGAACGATCGCCATGATGACATCCCGTGAACGCGTGCTGCGCGCATTCGGAAAAGCCGGGGGACAACCGGACCGCGTGCCCGTGCAGTTCGATCTGTGCCGTTCGCTCACAGACACATTCGGTCGCGAGCTCGGACTCGAACCCACATACGCGCTGTCGTATTACGAAGACCTGACGTACAGAATTTCGGCAAACGAGATCCGGACACGTCTCGGAAGCGATGTGGTCGTTGTCGGCGGCACCGTCGCCCGCGGGTTCACTCCCGGCGTCGTGGCAGACACGGTGACGACGAACGAGTTCGGCATGCAGATGAAGCCGACCGCGCTCTATGTGGAGGTGGTTAAATGTCCGCTCGAGCATGCCGAATCGATCGAGGACATCGACGGCTATGCGTTTCCCGATGCCTATGCGCCCGGCCGCTTCGATGCGGCAAAGCGCGACATCGACCGATTTGCGAATGAGTTTTATGTGATCGGCGATGCCGAACTCTCTCTGTTCGAACTCGCATGGCACCTGACGGGTCTCGAAAAATATCTCGTCGCGCTGATGACCGGGGAACCCTGGCTCGAAAAGTTGAACGATAGGGTTGAAGCATGGACCACAGGTCTCGTGTTGCAAATGGCGGAAGCGGGTGTTGATGCCATCTGGCTCGGCGAGGATCTCGGCACGCAGACATCGCTGCTGATCGATCCAGACTTGTGGCGGGAACGGTTCAAGCCGCGGCATGCGCGCATCATCCGCACGCTCAAAGAGCGGCATCCCGGAATTTCAATCATCTTCCATTCGGACGGAGCGGTGGCGCCGCTGCTTGACGATTTTATCGAACTCGGCGTCGATGTCTACAATCCCGTGCAGCCCAATGTGCCGGGCTCTGATCCGGTGCAGTTGAAAAAAAATTACGGCGGACGCATCGCATTTTTCGGCGGAATCGATCAGCAGGCGCTGCTGCCATCGGGAGACCTCGGGGCGATCCGCGAGAACGTCCGCTACATGGCGCGCACGCTCGGAGCAAACGGGGGATATCTGCTTGCGCCGGCACACATCGTCCAACCCGATGTCGCTCCCGAATCGCTTCGCGCGATGATCGAGGCTGCCAAAGAATAATGGCTAGCATTCGATCGACAGATGACAGGATTGTAGTGCGAATTTGAAAAAAAGTTCCTACATTCCGTATGCGTTGGACTCCGTTCCTCTCCTGTGTGCATGCGCAGTTGAATGTGTTGCGCCACGCGGGAGTTTCGTATCATCCCTTTTGGTTGAAAGAATATTTCGTATGAAGCACAGCCTTCTCACATTGTTCGTTCTTTGTCTGTTCGCGTCCTTCTCTCGCGCTGCACAGGAAGGCCGCTTCATGAAAAATCCCGATATCAACGGCGAATCGATTGTCTTCACATATGAAGGAGACCTGTGGCGCGTCTCGGCACAGGGCGGCGCGGCCACGCGCATCACCACGGCGCCCGGCACCGAATCGTATGCAAAATTTTCTCCCGATGGAAAAACAATCGCCTTCACGGCAAACTACGACGGACAGCAGGCGATCTACACGATGCCGGCGGACGGCGGACTGCCGTTTCGCGTGTCGTACAACTTCAGCGGAGCACAGTGTCTGGGATGGACGCGCGACGGTGAACGGATCATCTTCCGTTCGATGATGGAAAACGTCGTGGGCCGCGATCCGAATCTCTTCTTCATCAATAAGACAGGCTCGGCGCCCGAACGCTTTCCCACGGACCGCGGCGTGCTCGTGAGCTTCTCGCCCGATGGCAGGAAGATGCTTTACGTCCGCAAGGGTCCCGAAGAATATTATTGGAAACGATACAAAGGCGGACAGCACACCGATATCTGGTCGTACGACTTCGACAAGAACGCATTCGCTCCCGTCTCCGACTATGTTGGCAAGAACGCCTATCCGATGTGGACCTCGGCCGACGAGATGTACTTCGTCTCCGACCGCACAAACGGTGTCGCTAACATTTATAAGGAAACACTGTCGTCAAAGAAAATCGAGCAAGTGACTCAATATGCGGACGTCGATGTGATGTGGCCATCGACAGACGGCAAACGCATCGTCTTCATTCATGACGGCTATGTGCATACGATGGACCTTGCTTCGCATGCGGTGAAAAAGCTCGACATCACGATTCCTTCCGACAAGTGGTCGCTGCGCACGCGCGTGATCAATCCGAAGGACTATCTCCACTACGCGATGATCGGCAACGACGGCAAGAGTGTTGCGCTCGAAGCCAGAGGCGATCTCTTCACGGCCGAAACGGGCAAGGCCTTGCCTGTGAACTTGTCGCAATCATCCGGCACGCGCGAGATGTATCCGCAATTGTCGCCGGACGGAAAAACAATCGCGTTTTTCTCTGACCGTTCCGGCGAATACCAGCTCTATACGCAGAAGAAGGAAGGCGGAGACTGGACCGCGCTGACCAAGGATCTCAAGAAAACGAATTATCATTTGCTCTGGTCGCCGGACGGCAAGAAGATCCTCTTCGGCAACAAGGAGCTCGCAATCTTCGTGCTCGATGTCGAGTCGAAGCAGCTCACCAAAGTCGACGAATCGCATCAATTGAAGAATGACGAGTTTTACTGGGAGATCTCGGATTACAACTGGTCGCCCGACAGCCGATGGATCTGCTACAGCATCGTGCAGCCGAACCGTAACAGCCAGATCTTCATCTACGACACGCACACTGGCAAGCGCAGCGCCGTGACGGACGATTTTTATGACAATCTCTATCCGGGCTTCGATGCCTCGGGCAATTATCTGTATTTTGTGTCGAGCCGGAATTTTGATCTGCAGATGGACTTCTATGAGGATAATCATATTGAATCCAATCCGCAGCAGATCATGGCCGTTCAGTTGAAAGCCGGACAGGCGCCTCCGTTCGCCGACCAGACAGAAAAACAAACGCCCGAAACGACAGGCGCCGACGACCAGCCGGGAAAGAAAGGCGAGAAGAAAGCGAAGCCGGCCGTTGAACCTGTTGTGATCGATCTGGCCGGACTTCAGAATCGGACGTATCCGCTTCCTGTTCCCGCCGGCAATTACTTCTTCCTGAAAGCGGGCAAAGGCAAGGTCGCATGGTGCTCGGTGCCGAAATTCACTGAAGATGAATACGAAGAGATCTTCAAACCGGGCGGCGCCACGAAATGGGATTTGCACATCTTCGATATGGAACAGAAAAAAGAAACGGTGCTGACCGACAAGGTGAAAAATTTCCAGGTTTCGATCAACGGCGACTATCTGCTGATCCAGAAAGAAAACGATCTCTTCGCCACATCGTTCGACAAGGCGTACGCGTCGAAGAACGCCGGAGAACGCGTGAACCTCACGGGCATGACGTACACGGTCGAACCCTCGACGGAATGGACGCAGATCTTCAACGATGCATGGCGCTGGTACAGGGATTTCTTCTACGACGCGAACATGCATGGCCGCGACTGGAAGGCGATTGGCGATCGCTACCGCGCATACATCCCGCAGCTCTCGTCACGCGACGAACTGAATTGGACACTATCGCAGATGGTGGGCGAACTCTGCGTTTCGCATACGTATATCAGCGGCGGCGATATGAATGAACCCGCGCAGACGGCGTCGCCCGTCTTCACAGGCTGGCTCGGCGCCGATCTGACGCCGGATAAAAAATCCGGTTATTACATCCTGTCGAAGATCTACGGTCCGACGGATATCAATCGCAATCTCACATCGCCATTGGTGCGTCCCGATCTCGATGTGAAGGAAGGCGACTATCTCACGGCGATCAACGGCACGCCGTTGAAGGTCCCGGAAGATTATAATAAAATGCTCCAGATTACGCCCGGGAAAAAAATAACGATCACGGTCAATGCAAAACCGTCCGCTGAAGGCGGCCGCACGCTGACCGTCGAGCCGATGCGCTATTCGATTGCCCTGCGCTACCATCGCTGGCTTTCAGACAACATCAACTATGTGCTCAAGGCGTCCGACGGCAAAGTCGGGTATATGCATATCAATGCCATGGGATCGGGCGGCATTGGCGAGTTCGATAAATTCTGGCGCGCCTTCCGCTATAAGGAAGGCATCATCATCGACGTGCGCAGGAACTCGGGAGGCTGGACTGAATATTTTCTGATCGACAAGCTCGAGCGGAAAATGACATCCTATAATGTGCTTCAGGGAATGGTCCCGTTCCGCTATCCGGGTTCGGCAGGCAACGGAAATTATGTCGCCATCTCGAACGAGTATAACGGATCGGACGGCGAAGCGTTCATCGAGGACTTCAAGGCAAACAAGCTCGGCGAAGTCGTCGGCGTGCCCTCATGGGGCGGACTCGTCGGAATCCTGAACGGTCAGGCCACGATCGATAACGGTCGCGTCGAACAATCGAATAATTCGTTCTATAACAGCGAGGGAAAATGGATCGTCGAGAATCATGGCGCAGATCCGACGATCTATGTCGATAATGATCCGGCAAGCGTCATGGCCGGCCGCGATCCGCAGCTTGAAAAAGCAGTTCAGACGGCGCTCGAGAATCTGAAGAAGCATCCGTTCACGTTCCCGGCCAGACCGCCGTATCCCGTGAAGTAATATTTCCGACAGGAAGATCACAGACTTTTTTTATAAAACACTAACGGAGAAAAAATGAATCGCAAAGACTTTTTCAAAAAAAGCATGCTTGCCGCGATCGCCGCAGGCGCCGCACCGGCATGGACCAGGTACGCCGAAGCATTCGCGGGGCTCCCGACATCTTCAGGACAGTCGGCCATTGATCTCGTTGCAGTCAAAGGCGGCGAGCCCGATGTGATGTTCGACAAGGCGATCGAAGCGCTGGGCGGCATCGCAAAATTCGTTTCCAAAGGATCGAAGGTCGTCGTGAAGCCGAACATCGGATGGGATGTGTCGCCGGAGCGCGGCGCGAACACGAATCCGAAACTCGTCTCGCAGATCGTCAAGCACTGCTTCGCCGCCGGCGCCAAGCAGGTGACCGTGTTCGATCATACGTGCGACGACTGGAAGAGCTGTTATGCGAGCAGCGGCATCGAACGCGCTGCGAAGGATGCAGGCGCCCGCGTCGTTCCAGGCAATACGGAAAGCTACTATCAGAAAGTCACACTCTCGAACTCGACACGCATGCCGAATACGAAAGTTCACGAGCTCATTCTTGACTCCGACGTGTTTATCAACGTGCCGGTCCTGAAAAATCACGGCTCCGCAAAACTCACCGTTACGATGAAAAATCTCATGGGCATCGTCTGGGATCGCGGCGAATGGCACAGGAACGATTTGCATCAGTGTATCGCGGATTTTGCGGCGTTCAAAAAACCGACGCTCAATGTCGTGGACGCCTATACGGTCATGAAGAAAAACGGTCCGCGCGGCGTCTCAGCCGAAGATATCGTGACGATGAAGTCGCTTCTTGTCTCGACCGATATGGTCGCGGCCGATGCCGCAGCCACAAAGCTCTTCGGCTGGGAACCTACAGACATTCGGCACATTAAAATTGCGGCCGATCAGAAAGTCGGACGCATTGACCTGCAATCGCTCAATATCAAACGCATCTCAATATGATGTACCCTTATTTGAAGAAGATCCGTGTTGGGGTGTCGCTTATTGTATTCTGTGCCCTGCTGCTGCTCTTTGTCGATATCACGAATGTGACGCGCGTGCCGTTGGTCGAATTGCCGGCGTCGCTTCAGTTTCTGCCCGCGTTGATGGAAACGGTCCGAATGGGTGTGGTGCCGGCGGGATTGATCGCCGTCTTCCTATTGACGCTCATTGCCGGAAGGGTGTACTGCTCGTCGATCTGTCCGCTGGGGACGCTGCAGGACCTGGTCATCGCTCTGTCGCGCAAAACACGGGGCCCGAGAAAGTACAGGTTCCATCAGGCCTATACTGTCTTACATTATTCCTTCCTCGCCGTAATGGTCGCGGGGGCCGCGGCGGGAAGTCTCGTGCTCATCGATCTGCTCGATCCGTACAGTTTCTTCGGACGCATTGCGTTTGTGCTTGCGCGTCCCGGTGTGGTCGGCGCCAATAATGCGGCGGCCTGGGTGTTCGCACAACTTCATGTCTTCCTGCTGTACGCCGTGCCGTTTCATGCGGCGGCACCGGCGGTGCTGATCCTGACGCTGTCGATGCTGGGCGTGCTCGTCTGGATGTCGTATTACCACGGACGGCTCTTCTGTAATCTGCTCTGCCCGACGGGAGCGATGCTCTCAATTCTGTCGCGCGTCTCGCTGTTCAGACTCGCGTTCAATAACGAGGAGTGCCGCGACTGTTCACTGTGCGAAAAAGTCTGCAAAGCCGAGTCGATCGATTATAAAAAACGCACACTCGATTTTTCGCGCTGTGTGAGCTGCTTCGACTGCATCGATGCCTGTCCCGCGATCGGCGTCGAATACCGTTTCCGCTATTCGAAGAAAAAAGACGAACCGCCGCCTCCGGATGCAAAACGCGCAGTGAATGCGAAACGCCGCGAAATGCTCAGACAATCGGCGGGACTTGTTGCCGCGGCCGCATCTGTAACGGCGCTCACCGCCGCCTCGTCCCATTCGGGTTCGATTGCCTCGGCCGATGGGGCGACGCCTTCTGCCGGTACTGTCGCAGCGGGAACAGCGCCGCCGGAAGTGTATTCATATACGCGCAGGGGTGTTGTGACGCCGCCGGGATCGAGAAGTGCGGCGCATTTCACGACTTCGTGCACCTCGTGTTATCTTTGCGTCAGCGCGTGTCCCTCTCAGGTCATCGCGCCTTCATTCCTTGAGTACGGTCTGGCGGGTATCCTGCAGCCGAAGATGGATTATTCGCAGGCCTATTGCGCATACGAATGCACCGTCTGCACGTCGGTGTGTCCCTCGGGAGCGCTCCTGCCTCTCGCATTGCCCGAGAAAAAAGAAACGCAATTGGGCCGCGCAAAATTCAACAAGGACGACTGCATCGTCATCACGAAGAAAACGGATTGCGGAGCATGTTCCGAACACTGTCCGACGAAAGCCGTGCAGATGGTGAAGACCGACGGACTCTTCCTGCCGAAGATGACCGAAGATCTCTGCGTCGGCTGCGGTGCGTGCGAACACGCCTGTCCCACACGGCCCAACAAGGCGATCTTCGTTCAGGCCAGTCCCGTGCACGGCAAAGCGCAGAAACCCGTGCAGAAAAAAATCGAAGAGAAAAAAGAAATCCCCGTTGAATTTCCGTTCTGAGTCGAGTGTGCAGCCGCCGGCGTTGTCCGATCGGCTGCACACCGCTTCGACAACCGCAATCACTTAACCCTGGTGCTGATGACCCTCTCCTCGCTCCTCCGAAAAAAGAATATTGCACAGATCATGCACGACGCCGACGCGATGGAAAGCGAGTCCGGATCGCTCAAGAAAAATCTCACCGTGCGCGATTTGACAGCCTTCGGCATCGCGGCCATTGTAGGCGCCGGCATCTTCAGCACGATCGGCAATGCCAGTTTCTCCGGCGGTCCGGCCGTGATCTTTCTGTTCATCTTCACCGCGATCGCCTGCACGTTCTCGGCATTTGCCTACGCCGAATTCGCATCGATGATTCCCGTGGCGGGAAGCGCCTATACGTACTCGTACGTCGCATTCGGCGAACTCATCGCATGGATCATCGGATGGGATCTGCTGATGGAATATGCGATCGGCAATATCGCCGTGGCCATTTCGTGGTCCGATTATTTTACGAGCCTGCTTTCGACAGTGGGATATTCAATTCCCGAATACTGGACGATGGATTTTCTTTCGGCCTGGCGCGGTCACGACCAGGTTGCGGCACTGCTTGCGCAGGGCACGCCGATGAGCGCGGTGCCCCAGACGCTTCAGGCTGCGTACCTGGCATGGAGCAACGCACCGGTGATCTTCGGAATGCATCTTGTGGCCGACCTTCCGGCGCTGCTGATCACGGTGCTCATCACATGGCTCGTCTATGTGGGCATCAAGGAGTCGAAGCAGGCGGGCAATATGATGGTGGCCGTGAAGCTTGCCGTGATCCTCGGCGTGATCGCCATCGGCGCGTTCTTCGTCGACACGCGCAACTGGGTTCCATTTGCGCCGAACGGTGTGGCCGGCGTCTTGAAAGGCGTGTCCGCCGTCTTCTTCGCGTATATCGGATTCGACGCCATCTCGACAACCGCCGAGGAGTGCAACAATCCCCAGCGCGATCTGCCGCGCGGCATGTTCTACTCGATCGTGATCTGCACGGTGCTCTATGTGGCGATCGCGCTGGTGCTGACGGGCATGGTGCACTACAACGAGCTCAATGTGGGCGATCCGCTTGCATACGCTTTCGAGAAACTCGGCATGCATTATATTTCCGGCATCATTGCCGTGAGCGCCGTGGTGGCAATGGCGAGCGTGCTGCTCGTCTTCCAGCTGGGGCAGCCCCGCATTTGGATGAGCATGAGCAGGGATGGATTGCTGCCGAAAGTTTTTTCGCGCATTCATCCGAAATATCGCACGCCGTCGTTCTCAACGATCCTCACCGGCTTCGTCGTGGCCGTGCCTGCTCTTTTCATGAACCTGACCGAGGTCACCGATCTCACGAGCATCGGGACGCTCTTCGCCTTCGTGCTTGTGTGCGGAGGAGTGCTGCAGCTGCAGTTGAGTGATACGACGACCGAGCGCAGATTCAAGACGCCGTACATCAATTCAAAATATATTATTCCCGTGCTTGCCGCGATCGCACTCGTCTCCGTGTCGTATTTCAATTCCGATGCCGTCTCCGATTTTCTGCACGCACGCAAACTCAAGGCGCCCGATGAATTCATTTCCGGCATCACCCCGACTGAAAAATTCACCGCGACGCTCCTCACGGCCTATAAAACGCAGCGGCCCGTAGCCGATTCATCCGTCGCATCGGTGCTCGCATCGATGGATGGAGCGGACTATCGTTCGATCGTGCGGGCGATGAAATTGCCCGACGAAAAAATGTACACAGGCGGATGGGACGTCTTCAAGCATCAACTTCCGCTCTGGCTGTTCTTCATCGTCACGGCGGTGATCACCGCACTATGCTGGACGAAAAATCTTTCGCTCATTCCCGTGCTCGGCCTCATCAGTTGTCTCTATCTGATGAGCGAACTCGGGTTTACGAATTGGATGCGGTTTCTCGTCTGGTTGACGGTCGGATTGATCGTGTATTTCACGTACAGCCGGACGCACAGTCACCTGGCAGGAAAGGAAGCGAACATTTAAGCTCCCTTTACTGTTCTTGATAATGAGACTGCAGACCCGACGCATCGCACTCCCGCCGGAGATGCGGCGGGACAATCGGAATGACAGGGATGGAGAACCGTTATGTGCGGACGATACATCATCATCAGCGGACGGAAAGTGTTTGCGACATTCGAATTGCTGCGAACGCTCAACGACAGAAACGTGCCGTATCTGACCGTGCCGCGCTATAATGCGGCGCCGATGCAGAAACTTCCGATCGTCGTCAACCGGCCTGAAGGAGGACTGCAGACGCTCGAGGCGCAGTGGTGGATCATTCCGCACTGGTCGAAGACCGGCAAGCCCGACACGCAATTTCCCGCATTCAACGCGCGGGCCGATCGCATTTCAGACAGCAAACTCTTCTCTCCATATTTCAAGGCGCGGCGCTGTCTGGTGCCTGTCGATGGATTCTACGAATGGAAGAAGGGCGAGGGCAAGGACAAGATCCCGATGTGCATACGCATGAAGGACGAAAAGCCGTTCATGCTCGCCGGTGTGTATTCTGTGTGGAAGGACAAGGAGGAAACTGAACTCCCCAGCTTCGCCATCATCACCACGGATGCAAATGAGCTGATGGCGTCCATCCATAATCGAATGCCTGTCATCATCGCACCTGAGAATTTCGAAGCCTGGCTTGATCCTTCGAACAACGATACCGATTCGCTACGGCAGATGCTTGTGCCGTATCCGTCCGATCGGATGAAGGCGTTTCCCGTCTCGCGCTATGTGAATAATTCGCGCAACGAAGGCGAAGAATGTATGCAGCCGGCCGAGGAAGCGTCGCTTTCGGAAAACGATGCGCGCAAGCAGTAGAAGGACAGATCTCCTCGTTGCATTCGAAATTGGCCGACGGAGGCCGCGCGAGGCGTTGCGGCTTCCGTTTCATTTTTTAAAACAGACAAAATACACGGGCGAACGACTCGAATGACGGAGCCGGATACTTCACACGCGAACACTTGCATGCCGGAGGCGACAGAAGCACGAATGATCCAGATCAGGGAACAGTTGAACGAGCTCGGCGCGAAGCGAACGCCGTTTCTCTTCATATTCGATTTCGACCTGGCGAAGCCCGTGATTCTGCCGCTCGATGAGATCGATCCGGAAACAGTGCGCTACAATTTCAACGGTGTGACGAACGTTGCCGATTCGAAGACACGCCGGCAGGACTTTTCACTCTCGGCGCGTCCCATGCCGTTCGAAGCGTATGAACGAAAGTTCAACGCTGTCGTTCGGCATCTTCAGGAGGGGCATTCGTATCTTGTGAATCTGACGCAGCCCACGCCGATCGACACGAATTGTTCGCTGCGCGAACTCTTCGATCTGGGGCAGGCGAAATACAAAGTCCTGTATCAGGATCGGTTCGTATTCTTTTCGCCTGAAATTTTCGTGCAGATACGCGATCATGAGATCTCGACATATCCGATGAAGGGCACGCGCGATGCCTGCACACCCGACGCCGAACGCGCACTTCTCGAAGACACGAAGGAAGCGGCCGAACATCTCACGGTTGTGGATCTGTTGCGCAACGATCTGGGAATCGTGGCAGGCGCGATTACTGTCGATCATTACAGATATCTCGACAGGATCACGACGCATCGCGGCGAGTTGTTGCAGATGAGTTCGAAGATCACCGGCCGGATTACTTCGAGCTGGAATGAAACACTCGGCGACATACTGCTGAGTCTGCTTCCGGCAGGATCGGTGACGGGCGCTCCGAAGAAAAAAACAGTTGAGATTATCAAAGAGATCGAAGGATACGAGCGGGGGTACTACACCGGCGTCTGCGGTATCTTCACCGGCACGACGCTCGATTCGTGCGTCATGATCCGGTTTATCGAACAGACGGACCGGGACACAGTGTTTAAAAGCGGCGGCGGCATCACCGTCTATAGCAGCGCCCGGTCCGAATACAATGAAATGCTGGAGAAGGTGTATGTCCCGATTGCTTGAAACAATGATGATGACCGACGGCGGCGTGCGCAATGTGAAGTATCACAATGCGCGCATGAACCGTTCGCGCCGCGAATTGTTCAATTCGACGGATGAGCTGGATGTGCGCGACTATATCAGAGACAGGGATGGTCAGAGCGGCAATGTCCGCTGCCGTCTCGTCTATGCTGAAACTGTGAGTTCCGTCTCGTACGAGGTGTACATCCGCCAGCCGATCCGTTCGCTGCAATTGGTGCGGCGCGACGACATTGTGTATCCCTATAAATTCGAGGAGAGAAGTCAGTTCGCCGAGGCGCTGCAGCACAGGAACGGATGCGACGATATCCTGATCGTGAAGGAAGGACGGATCACCGACACGTCGTTTTCGAATGTGGCGTTCCTCGCCGAGCATCGATGGGTCACGCCGGCCGAACCACTGCTCAAAGGCACGATGCGCGCATCGCTGCTTGAGCGCGGGATGATCGTCGAAGAGGACGTGCGTGTTTCCGATCTGAAACGCTTTTCACAGGTCATGCTCATCAACGCGCTGCGCGACTTCAATCTTCGTGAAACGATTCCGATTGCCGATATTGCATCGGTGTAATATTCACGTCTGTGGTGACGGGAGAATATTCCACTTTGCCTTTTTCATTATTCGGGAATGGTGTCTGAGAAAGCCGTCTTGATTCTCGAATCTGTTCGTTTTATATTGATAGCATTGCATTTCTCACCGACTCGGATCGCATGGAGATCAGCACCAGCACAAAGACATACATCGCCGCCGTCCGGCAGTTTTCGGGAAGTCAATTGAAACGCGAGGACGACTGTGCGCTGCTGGCTGAAGCCGCGTCTGCAGGTGACCGCGACGCCGAATTGTCAGAACTCTGTTTTACCGCAAAATTTCTTCATAAGACATTCGCGCTCATGACACGCATCGGACCGCTCGGCGAGGGGTACGACAAGCTTGCCGCCGAATTCGAATCGAACATCGGCGCAGCCGTGACGCTGCTGGCCCGCATCGCCGAGGCGATGCCCGCCGAAGATCGACTGCGTTTCACGAAAATGTATCTCGCCCTCTCGGGGCCCGCGCTCGATTCGATGATGGAACTCGTGCACGATCTGGCATGGATGAAAAATTATTCAATAGACGCAAAGGGGCAGACGTGACCAATTCAACGGAGTCGTCGTTTGTATCGATGCAGTGTCTGGTGCGCATCATCATCACTGTCACCGTGCTCTTCGGACTGTTGCTTGCGATCGATCCTCCATTCTCCGTGCTTGGCATCATCCTCAGCGTGCTTGTCATGGCGCTGCTCGTAACGGCGATCCTACTGCTTCGACGTGTGCTGGGTCCGGACCGCTCCATCATCCAAAACCTGTTCCGATGACCGGAAGCGAGCGCTCCATGGGGCTCATCGCCGGCCGAGACGATTTCAACGGCGCGACACGTGCGTTTGATGCATCACACGATAGACACATCCAACCACAGACTCATCTATGAATAAAATATCGACTAAAGTTTTTCTCACTCTGTTTATCCTGGGCGGGATCATGTTTCTCGGCGCACTCTCGACGCGCGCCATGGTGGGCAACGAGCTCTTCGAATTCGGCTCGCTCGATTTGAAGCAGAATCTGGATCCCGCATACGAACGCGAGCTCTACCGCCTCATCAGTTACGCGACACTGCTCGTGATGGGCGGGTATGCCGCGGCGCTGATCGGCGCGATCGGCTTCACCGTGACGACGACCGTTTCGTGGAAGAAGCACGGCTGGCTCATCATGTGCGCCGTGCTGTTTTTCATCTTCGTGCCGGTTGAACTCTGGTCGCTGAGATTAGACTGGAAGATGATCGGATTGAATTTCTGGGGCAACTGGCCGCTCGATGAATTCCGCAAGGCGCATCTGCGCCGTCTCACGGCATTATCCGGCCTGCCTGTTATTGCAAATCTCGTTTATTATACGATAATTATTATAGCCGTGTGGCGGCCGTTTGAACATGGATCAGCAAAGAATGAGGCGGAATAACAGCGTATGCTCGATGATGAAATACTTTCGGAAATTGAAGCACTGGCGATGGACATGGGTGTGCATATCAGATATGAAAAAGGCGATTTCGACGGAGGCTACTGCATTCTCCGCGACGAACGCCTCATCGTGGTGAACAAGAAATTGAGCGCCGTGCGAAAGGCGTCGGTCATCGGTCAGGGACTGAATCAGCTCGGACTTGAAAATGTGTATGTGAAACCCGCCGTGCGGATGTTCATCGACGATGAACTCGCGCGTGCGCGCAAACCGTCGTAACCGGCCGATCGTGATCGGTAATCCTGGCGCGATCGGTGCGCTTCCGGTTGCGGCAAATTTTTTTTCATCAATTTTTTATCTTTATGCGTCTGCTCGTCATCAACGGCCCCAATCTGAATCTGCTCGGACAACGCGAACCGCATATCTATGGATTTCAGACGCTGAGCGACATCGAAGACGAACTGAGAGCCGCCTTTCCCGATATTTCATTCAAGTTCTTTCAATCGAATTATGAAGGCGCGATCATCGATGCGATCCAGTCGTCGATGGATGGCCGCTACGACGGCATCATCATGAATCCCGGCGCGTTCACACACTACTCGTATGCGATACGCGATGCCGTGGCGGCTGTTCCCGTTCCTGCCGTCGAGGTGCATCTGTCGAACATTCACCTGCGCGAGGCGTTCCGCCGCAACAGCGTCATCGCTCCGGTCTGCAAGGCGCAGTTATCGGGTTTCGGTTCCACGGGCTATCGGCTTGCCGTCACAACGCTGGTCCATTTTTGCACACATTCCACATAAGACACACATGATTAAAGCCGTTGTATTCGACCTCGATAACACACTCGTCGATTTTATGGCGATGAAACGCCAGGCGATCGACGCCGCCATCAATGCGATGATCGATGCGGGATTGAAGCTGACATGCGCCGATATCCAGATGCGCATCAACGCGATCTACAAGGAACGCGGCATCGAATTCCAGAATGTGTTCGATCAGCTTCTGTATGATGAGTTCAACAAGGTCGACTACAAGATCCTCTCGGCCGGCGTCATCGCTTATCGCCGGGCGCGCGAAGCCGCGCTCGTTCCCTATCCGCACGTCTATATGACGCTCATCGAGCTCACAAAAATGGGAATGAAACTCGCCGTCGTCTCCGATGCGCCCGCAAGAGAGGCATGGCTGCGCCTGGCGTATCTGAATTTCCACCACATCATCGATCACGTCGTCACATTCGACGATACGAACGAACGCAAACCTCATCCCGCGCCTTTCCAGCGCGCACTGCGGTTGCTCGATGTCCACGGCGAAGAGGCGCTGATGATCGGCGACTGGGAAGAGCGCGACGTCGTGGGCGCGTCGAAAGTCGGCATGAAAACAGTCTTTGCCCGCTACGGCGATACGTTCGGCACCGGCGCCTCGAACGCCGATTATGAAGTGAACGATATTTCGGAGTTGCTGCAGATCGTGCAGAACGAAAACCAGATCAGGATCTGACGCCCATGATCGCAGGCATCGGAGTGGACATCGTCGAGATCGACCGTATCGCCTCAGCCCTGGAGCGCTACGGCGACGCCTTCGCGTCGAAGCTCTTCACGGAGCAGGAAATCTCGTATTGCAGGGCGAAGGCGCTGCCAGCCCAGCACTTTGCCGCGCGCTTCGCAGCGAAAGAGGCGTTCTCCAAAGCCATCGCCACGGGCTGGTCGGGGACCTTTCACTGGAAAGACGTCGAGGTGGTCAACGATGAGTTCGGAAAACCCTGCGTGAACGTCTATGGTGACACGGCCCGCCGCATCGGTTCGGCGGCGGTATCGCTGTCGCTCTCGCATACAGGAACCAATGCCGTCGCATTTGTGGTTATTGAATCATAACTCATTTTCCATCTCACCACACGGCCGGGGGGCAGGATCCTTGTTGCTGCGTGCGTAATGAGGCGCGCGCATCAGGAGACGATCCCGATCGCATCAAGGGGAGGCGTTATGATGATTCAATTTCGCAGTGCGGCGTTTCTATTTATGTGTGCGGCAGCAATCATTCTTGCGGGCTGTAAAAAAGACGACAATCCCGTTTCCACTCAACCGTCGATCGATGCAAATCTGGTCGGTGCCTGGTATTCGGCTTCCGACACGACGGGCGTCGAAATAAAAAGCGACGGCACATTCCATCCGCTCATGGTGAATGCATCCGGAAATCTGAGCTATGACTCCTCACAGACGAATGCGCCGACATATAAGCTCGCCACGCCGTCGGCGAATAATTTTACGCTGACGATCAGTGGTAAAAGCATGATCACGGGCAGGGACACCTCGATGATACTCTCGGGAACGTATGCGTTGAGCAACAACAATTCCACTCTCATCATCACAACGCTTGAAGGCGCGGGCACCAACGTTCAGGCGTACGTGCGCTCCACGCTCGGCGCGCATGTGCTCTCAGCGCCTGCGATGGCGCGCAGCAAACGGTGATTGGTTGTTCTTCCCACGAAAGGAAAGAGAGCGCCATGACTCCACGCGAACGCGTACGACGGGCGATCCGCTTCGGTTCTCCGGACCGGATTCCAATTCTCTATTTCAACAACGACCGCAGCGAGTCCGATCTCATTCTCGTCGATGTTGTGCGGCATTTCATGGGCGAGCGCAAGGACCGCTCCGAATGGGGATTCGTCTGGGAGCGGCGCGATGAAACAATGGGGCAGCCGAAACAGGTGGTGATCGATACCTGGGACGCGTTCGACAACATTGCGATACCCGATCCGTATGACGAAACGCGCTTCGCGCTCGCGGCCGAGGAGCGTGAGCGCTACGGATCGGACCGCTATTATATCGCAAGCCTCGTCTTGAGTGGATTCACGGTGATGAGTTTCCTGCGGGGATTCTCATCGACACTCGAAGACCTCTGCACGGAGACCGAGAAGATGGAGCGCCTGGCCGATGCTGTCTTCGGATTCGAAGAGGCGGTCATCAGCGGCGCCGCCGACGAGGGATTCGACGCCGTGGCGTTCTTCGACGATTGGGGAACGCAGGAAACGCTGATCGTCTCACCCGCGCAGTGGAGGTCGTTCTTCAAGCCGCGCTATCAGCATCAGTTCGATCATGCCCATGCGCGCGGACTCGACGTGTACTTCCACAGCTGCGGATACATCGAAGAGATCATTCCGGATTTGATCGAGATCGGAGTGGATCTGCTCAATCTGAGCCAGCCGAATCTTTATGACATTGAAAAAATCGGCGCGCTTTATCGCGGTCAAGTCTGCTTCGTCTGTCCGATCAGCTATCAGACCACGTCGATCACCGGCACGCCCGATGAGATCTTTCGTGAAGCTGAACGGCTGATCACAAACCTTGCCGAGGCGGAAGGGGGATTTATCGGATATGTCGAAGAATACAGCTCGATCGGCATGAGCCAGGAGAATTATCGCGCATGTATCGAGGCTTTTCGCACCATCGAACCGGTCCTTCACAGTCGTCTTGTATGAGCATCATTCCATTGCTTTTCGCACAGGGTGCGCGGATTCGGCAGGCGGCGAATTATTTTGACGCATGGGCGGCGGGGACTGGAAATGCACGCAAATTTTTTGTACATTTGTATCCAGACAACCTCGACTCATCAGAAAAAGTATGCGCGATGAACGATAGTACGGAAATCAATATATCAGTGTAGAGTGCAAAGCCTCCGAGTTCTTGCTGCGGGGGCTTTTTTTATGATCGAAAGAGTGCTATGCCAAAACGAACCGACATCAAATCCATCTTAATCATCGGAAGCGGCCCGATCGTCATCGGTCAGGCGTGTGAATTCGATTATTCGGGCACGCAGGCCTGCAAAGTGCTGAGAGAAGAAGGCTACCGCGTCATCCTCATCAACAGCAATCCGGCCACGATCATGACGGATCCGGAACTTGCCGACGCCACATACATCGAACCGATCACTCCCGAATTCGTCGAGCTGATCATCGAGAAGGAAAAGCCGGACGCACTGCTCCCCACCATGGGAGGGCAGACGGCGCTCAACACCGCTGTGGCCCTTGCGGAACGCGGCGTGCTGAAGAAACACAATGTGGAACTGATCGGAGCGAACCTCGAGGCGATCAAGAAGGCCGAGGACCGGCAATTGTTCCTCAAGACGATGAAGGAAGCGGGACTCGACATGCCGAGGGGCGGCTTCGTCTATTCAATCGACGATGCGATGAAGATCGCGCAGTCGATCGGCTTCCCGCTCATCATCCGTCCTTCGTTCACAATGGGCGGCACGGGCGGAGGCATCGCATACAATCTGGAGGAATACCGCGGCATGGTCGAACACGGATTGCTGAACAGTCCGGTACACGAAGTGCTCGTGGAAGAATCCGTCATCGGCTGGAAAGAATTCGAACTCGAAGTGATGCGCGACCGCAAGGACAATGTGGTCATCATCTGTTCGATCGAAAATTTCGATCCGATGGGCGTGCATACCGGCGACTCAATCACCGTGGCGCCGGCTCAAACGCTGACCGACAAGGAATATCAATATCTGCGTGATGCGGCCATCACCGTCATGCGCGCCATCGGCGTCGACACCGGCGGATCGAACGTGCAGTTCGCCGTGAATCCGAAGAACGGCCGCATGTACGTCATCGAAATGAATCCGCGCGTCTCGCGCTCGTCCGCCCTTGCCTCGAAGGCGACGGGCTATCCGATCGCGAAGATCGCCGCCAAGCTCGCCGTCGGCTATACGCTCGATGAGATCCCGAACGATATCACGAAAAATACTCCCGCCTCGTTCGAACCGTCGATCGACTATACGGTGGTGAAAGTGCCGCGCTGGGATTTTGAAAAATTCAAGGGCGTCGACGAGACACTCGGCGTGCAGATGAAATCGGTCGGCGAGGCCATGGCTTTCGGCCGGACGTTCAAAGAGGCGCTGCAGAAAGCGCTCCGCTCGCTCGAAACGGGCAGAGGCGGCATCGGCGCCGACGGCAAGGATTTCGTCGACCCCTCGACGCTGACTGAATCGGCGCGCAAGGATTGGTGCAAGAAGCTCAAGGATCAACTGCGCAAGCCCATGCCGAAGAACATTTTCTATATCCGGCATGCGTTTCAGCTCGGATTCACGATCGAGGAGATTCATGCGCTGACATTCATCGATCCATGGTTTTTGCTGAATATCCGTCAGATCGTTGAATTGGAAGAGGAATTGAAAGCGGTGTTTCCCGCGATCACAGGAGAGCTCCTTCGCAAGGCGAAGCAGTACGGATTCTCGGATCGTCAACTTGCGTTTCTGTGGAAGACCGACGAAATGCGCGTGCGCGCGCTGCGCAAGGAACTCGGCGTGCTGCCTGTGTATAAGACGGTCGATACGTGCGCCGCTGAATTCGAAGCGCACACGCCGTATCATTATTCCTGCTACGAGCAGGAGAATGAAGCCGTGCGTTCCGATAAGAAGAAAGTGATCATTCTCGGCGGTGGTCCCAACCGCATCGGCCAGGGCATCGAGTTCGATTACTGCTGCGTGCATGGCGTGTTCGCGCTCAGGGAGCTCGGATATGAAACGATCATGATCAATTGCAATCCCGAGACCGTCTCGACCGATTACGATACGACAGACAAGTTGTATTTCGAGCCGCTCACTGTCGAAGACGTACTGAACATTTACGAGTTCGAACAGCCCGAAGGCGTGATCGTGAGCTTCGGCGGTCAAACGCCATTGAAGATCGCGAAGGCCCTCGAAGCCTGCGGCGTCAAAATCCTCGGCACCTCCACCGAAGGCATCGACCTGGCTGAGGATCGCGAACGATTCGGCGCGCTGCTCAGGCACAATCATATCAAGCATCCGCGTTACGGCACGACATTTTCTGTGAACGACGCGCTGCTCGTGGCGCAGGAGATCGGCTATCCGGTGCTCGTGCGACCCTCGTACGTGCTCGGCGGCCGCGCGATGCAGATCTGTTATACCACCGAGGCGCTCAAAGAATATATGAACAAGGCGGTCGGCGTCTCTCCCGAACATCCGATTCTCATCGACAACTTCCTCGAAGACGCATTCGAATTTGACGTCGATGCTGTCTGCGACGGCCATGACGTGATGATCGGCGGCGTGATGGAACATATCGAAGAAGCCGGCATCCACTCGGGCGATTCTTCATGCGTGCTACCTCCGTTTATGATCAGCGAAGAGAAGACCGAAGAGCTGATCGCCCTCACAAAAAAGCTCGCGTTTGCGCTCAAGGTGAAGGGACTCCTGAATATTCAGTTCGCGATGAAGGACAACGAGGTTTATGTGCTCGAGGTGAATCCGCGCGCATCGCGCACGGTGCCTTTCGTGAGCAAGGCAACGGGACTCGCCATTGCGAAGATCGCAGCCAAGGTTATGGTGGGCCGCACGCTCAAAGAACTTGGCGTGGTCGATTTCGATTTCCGCGGCGTGAAACATATTTCTGTGAAGGAAGCGGTGTTTCCCTTCTCGAAATTCCCGCGCGTCAAAATGTTCCTCGGTCCCGAAATGCGGTCGACGGGCGAAGTGATGGGCATCTCCGATTCGTTCGGCGCTTCTGTCGCCAAGGCGCAAATGAGCGCCTCAAGCGCGCTGCCGAAGGAAGGCACCGTATTTGTCAGCGTGAACAACAACGACAAGAACGACAAGACTGTTGACATTGTGAAAGAATATGTGCGGCTCGGATTCAAGATCATGGCCACAGACGGCACGGGCAAGTTTCTGCGCAGCCGCGGCATCGACGCGAAGAGCGTCTATAAAGTCGCCGAAGGCCGTCCGAATATCGTCGATTCGATCAAGAATGGCGAAGTGACGCTTGTGATCAACACGCCGCTTGGAGAGGAATCGCGGTACGACGAATATGCAATCGGTTGGGCCGCGGTGCAGAATAAGGTTGCGTTCATCACGACGCTTTCGGCCGCATCGACCGCGGTCAAAGCGATCGAACGTATCCGGCAGAGCAGAATGGAAGTCAAGAGCATTCAGGAATATCACGCGGTTTAACACGAGTTTCTTATGGATGAGAAAAATTTTACACTCTCCGATGAACTCCTCGAGTACATGCTGTCGGTCTCGCTTCGGGAGCCGGAGCTGCTGCGAAAACTTCGCGAAGAAACAGCCACGAAGCCCGGAGCCCATCAACAAATTGTTCCCGAGCAGGGACAGTTCATGGCGTTCCTCATACAAATGAGTGGCGCGAAGAAGACGCTTGAAGTCGGCGTGTTTACCGGCTACAGCACGCTGTGCGTTGCGCTCGCGCTGCCGCCCGAAGGCCGGGTCATCGCCTGCGACATCAATCCCGAGACCACATCGATCGCCCGGCGATACTGGACGGAGGCGGGAGTGGGGGACAAGATCGCATTGAAGCTCGCTCCTGCGCTTCAGACGATGGACGAGCTGATCAAATCGGGTGAAGGCGGAACGTTCGATTTCATTTTTATCGATGCCGACAGGAAAAACTATGACGCCTATTATGAGCGCAGCCTCGATCTCTTACGGCGCGGCGGCATCATCATGATCGACAATGTGCTATGGTCCGGCCGCGTGCTCGATTCGATCACGATGGATTCGGAGACAGCGGCAATCGACGTGCTCAACAGAAAACTGCATGATGACGCGCGCATCACGCTCAGCATGCTTCCGATGTCCGACGGCATCACGCTGGCAATGAAGCGCTAGGAAGCGCCAGCGTGCTCTTTCACACGCGCGCCTATCGCCTGCATTCCGCAAGGATGCCCGCGCAATTCTGATTCGATCTGTGACTGGAGGCGCCTATGCTCACACATCCTCTGCGAATGATTCAATGGTCCGTCGTGTGCAGTTGTCTTCTGCTCGTCTCCTGCGGCGTGACACATCCCATCCGCGTCATGGACGAGGACGCAAGCGCGCTTGTCGTTTCGCTCGGCGGACCCCTGGCTGATTTTTCAGGCGTGACGATCCCCGTTCCCTATCTCAACGCGGGATACTGCTACGGACTGAGCGATGCGTGGACAGTCGAATCGAATGTGCATGTGACCTCGCTGTTGTTCAACGATCTCGGAATCGATGCCGGAGCCGCCACACGCCTTGTGCGTGAACATGGCGCAGTGCCCGAGGTGACGCTCAAACTTCAGGGCATGTATTTCACGACATTCAACGCGGGCGCGCATTCGATCTTCCTTGGCCACACAAATCTCAACGCTTCGTATCGCATTGGCGCGCGGTGGCTCGCGTATGCGGGCACAGAACACACGGTGCAGTTTTCTCCCTCTTCGTATTTCTTCACCCCATTTGTTGGCGTGCAATTCCCGGTCTCATCGGCGATCGATCTGCAGGTTGAATCGAAATGGATGGCTGCAAATCATTTCACCGGTCACGGATTGCTTGAAGGCGTCGGCGCCATCGGCAGCCACGGATCGGTGGGAATTTTTGTCGGCCTGCAGTATGCGCTTTCGGGAAGGAGGGGACAATGAACCGTTTCGTTGCATCCCGGGCGCGGCTCATCGTTGTTGCCGGGACTGTGTTCCTGCTTGCATCTGTTTGCGGATTGAACGGATGCTTCAATTTGGATGAGATGCTGTTCGACAAGACAGCGCTTTCGTCCTATTCGCTCGGCACTACGGTGATCCCCGAATCTTCTCGTACACAGGTGGTGCTCACTTCGCAGGGAAAGAAGATTTACGGATACTTTGTGAAATCGAACGGCAGTCTGCCGGGCATCACCATCCTCTACAATCATGGCACGAAGGACCATCTGCAGTATTACTGGGACCGCGTTGAATTGCTGTATCGAACGGGCGCGAATGTCTTCGTGTACGACTATCAGGGATACGGCATGAGCGAAGGCACGCCGAGTGAAGAAGGATTTTATTCCGATGCGCTTGCGGCGCTCACATACGTTCAATCGCGTTCGGATGTCGACCACAGCCGCATCGTGTACTACGGATTCTCGCTCGGCTGCGCGGCAGCCGTCCAAGCCGCCGCGTACTATGCGCAGCCGCGTGCCATCATCCTTGAATCGCCGTTTGCGTCGACGAGCGCCCTTGCGCAGAGCGCCGTCCTGACCGATATCACAAGCGCGTTCGTGATGCGCGGCACGTACGACAACGCCGAAAAAATCGGACGTGTGCATGCGCCTCTGCTGCTGATGCATGGCGAAGACGATACGTTTATCGACATACAGAAAAACGGCCAGGTCATCTTCGATCATGCGAACGAACCGAAGACGTTCATCCGCGTCAAAGGCGCGGGCCATTCCGGAATTCCCACCGCGCTCGGAGCGCAGCCCTACATCGACCTGGTTCGGAATTTTATCACGTCACAGGGCAAATAAAAAAAACGTCCGCAATTATCGTTGCGGACGTTTTTTTAAAAAGCGCGCGAACTGTCATATCGCCATTCACGCGTCAATGCCCGGAGTGTTACAATTCGGTGCCGCCCTCTGTCTCTTCTTCGATCTCGATCGGATCGTTGACCTCGGCGCCATGCACTCTGATCCGGATCTGTTTGCGGAGCTGATCGAGCTGCGGCCTCAGATCCTTCAGCATGTCGCGCCACTGTTCATGATCGAAGTTGAAACCGTCAAGGTTGAAATTGTCGAACCTGAAATCCTGATGTCCCGGGAAGCGGCCGCCGAAATTGAACATCATCCGATCGTCCTGCGTGGAGATGGCAAGCTTCACTGTCTTGTGCACTCCCTTGCGTATGAGTTCGACACTGACCGTTGTGTCTTCTTTGGCTTCCCTCAGCGCCTGATGCAGATCGCTCATGTCTTCGATATCCGTTGTTCCGATCTTCGTGATCAC
>DATGXR010000117.1:0-2314 GCA_035298825.1 Bacteroidota bacterium | reverse complement strand
GCGCGCGCCACAGAAAAGCTCGCCCGGATCATCGCGTTTTGCGAAAGCTCGGTCTGTCGAAGAAAATACCTGCTTGAATATTTCGGGGAGCATCGGGATGAAGTGACATGCGACGCGTGCGACCGCTGTATGGGCTCAGCGCGTCCGATGCTGCCTGCTGCCCTACGCACATACGCGCCCAAGCCCGCACCAAAGAAACGCACATCGCGTTTCGATCATCGTAGCGAAGAGGTCGTATCACGCCGCAACACACATCGAAGAAACGAGACTGACTCGGCGGATGATCTCTTTGAAGCGCTGCGCGCGCTGCGCAAGAAGCTAGCTGTTGATCTCGGTGTGCCGCCGTTTGTGATTTTCGCAGATGTGGCGCTTCGCGAAATGGCGCGAGACTTGCCGCAGGACGATGAGAGCTTCCTTGCGATCACGGGCGTGGGCGCGCAAAAACTGAAGCGCTTCGGTCCCGTGTTCATGAAAACGATACGGGATCAGCGTGGGCTCGGCTGAACAGCTGTCTGCGGCGTTCTTTTTCCAGGCTCATACATGGCATCGATTGCACGCGGGTGGGGATGCCATGGGCTGCTTATTCGATCTCTTCGATCTTAAACGGCGTCTTCTGATAGATGTAATAATTGATCCAGTTCGTAAAGAGCAGATTCGAATGCGAGCTCCAGAGCGTGAGCGGCGTCTGTGCTGGATCGTCATTGGGGAAATAATTCTTCGGCAACTGGATGGCGAGTCCCTTCGCCTTGTCGCGCTCGTATTCCTCCTTCAACGTGAGCACGTCGTACTCCGAATGGCCCGTCACAAAAATCTGCTTGCCGTCGCGTGAGACGACGATATAAATTCCGGCATCCTCCGATGTGGAGAGGATTTCAAGCGCCTTGACGTCCTTGATGTCCTCCGGAAAAACCGTCGTGTGGCGCGAGTGCGGGGCCATAAAGACGTCGTCGAATCCGCGCACGAGGGGACAATTCTTATTCAGGATTGAATGTGAAAACACACCGAACTGTTTTGCGCTGATCGCGTGTTTATTGACGCCGTAGTGATAGTAGAGACCGGCCTGCGCGGCCCAGCAGATGTGGAGCGTCGATGTGACGTTGTGCCGGGACCATTCCATGATCTCCGTCAGCTCCTGCCAGTAATCGACCTCCTCGAACTTCAGATGCTCCACCGGCGCGCCGGTCATGATCAAACCGTCGTACTTGTTGTGCCTGACGTCGCCGAACGTCCTGTAGAATGTTTCAAGATGCTCCTTCGTCGTCGTTTTTGCGTCGTGCGTCGCCGGGTGGATTAAGTCGAGCTCGATTTGAATCGGGCTGTTCGAAAGCCGGCGCAGGATGTGCAGTTCCGTCTTTGTTTTTTCGGGCATCAGGTTTAAAAGCAGAATCTTGAGCGGACGAATATCCTGATGATTGGCGGTCGATTCGCTCATCACAAAAATATTTTCCTTCTGCAACTGTGAAATTGCAGGCAATCCATCGCGGACTTTAATTGGCATACGTGTGTGACTTCGTGGTGATGATAAAAAAATAGTGTATGGTCTGTTCCGAAAAAAAAATTCAGGATAATCTACTGGAGTTTCCCGCCGCAATCGGTGGGGTATCGCGATGCGCCGCCTCTTAGGACAGTTCCTTGAGCACGCGCACCGCCTGCGTGAATGCACGAGCGCGGTGCGAAAGCGTATTTTTTTCATCCAATCCCATTTCGGCGTACGTCTTTTGGGATCCCTCGGGCTGAAATAACGGATCGTATCCGAAACCTTCTGTGCCGCGGGACGATTCAAGGATGATTCCTTCAACCGTGCCTTCGACAGTGCGTTCGATATTGTGGCCGACGATCGCCACCACTGTGCGGAAGCGGGCCGAGCGACGACGCGGCGGCACGCCTTGGAGGCGCTCAAGCAGAAGCCTGTTGTTGGATGCGTAGGTTGCCTGCTCGCCTGAATAACGCGCCGAATATACGCCGGGTTCCAATGCAAGGTAATACACCTCGAGTCCCGTATCATCTGCGAGCGTCAGCATGCCGGTTGAAGCGAAGGCTTCGCGCGCTTTCTTCAAGGCGTTGCCTTCGAGCGTCGGCTGATCTTCGATCGTGGCCGGCGCGTTCGAAACGTCGTCGAGATCCAGGATCTCGTACTCACCGGTTGAAAGCAGATGCGCGATCTCTTCTTTTTTATGCTTGTTGTGCGTGGCAATCAGAAGTTGTTTCATGCAATTTATTTTATCCAATTAAAATGCTCGATCGACATTCGCGCACACATGCCCGCGTGTGTTGTGTATGGCTCTGGTGTGTGCGTGTTCTCTTACTCTGTTTT
>DATGXR010000116.1:0-3469 GCA_035298825.1 Bacteroidota bacterium | reverse complement strand
GCATAAACCCGGCTTTCATTCCGAATCCGATGAATCCGAACCAGAAGATCGTCGTGATCGCCGATGGCAGATAGGCATGGTGCGAGAACGCGGAAAAATCCCAGCTCTGCGTCTGCTGATGCAGCAGTAAAAACATAAGATAGAGAAAGAGCGTGCCGACATGCGCGGCGGCAAAGAATATGAAACTCCCGCGCTGCACTTCTTCCTTTTCGCGTTCGAACACGATTCCTGCGTAACCTGACAACGCCATGAGTTCCCATGCGACAAGAAATAAAAATGCATGATTGGCGATCACGATCACCTGCATTGAAAAAAACAACACGGCAGTTGCGGCGATTGCGGGTTTGAGCGAGCGTTGATGTTCGTAGTGCGACAGGTATCCGATTCCGTAAATCGACGCGACGATGCCTCCGAGTTGAATGATGCCGAGAAAAAAGAGCGACAGCTTATCAACATAGAGTGAGACGGCGCCGAGGCTTGAATGCACAAACAGCAGAAACGTCAGCGGCGTGGGAGAAAAAAACGCCTGCATCGTGAAGACGAAACCGCATGCCGACGCCGCTGCGATCAATCCATGTGCGGCACGGTTGAGGAAAGACTGACTGCGTGAAACGGCGACGACAACGATCGAGAGTGCGAGCAGGATGCAATCTGCCAGAAAGAATTCAATCATTGGTGTACTTGTCCCTCGAATTGTTCAATAACCGAGATCAATTGCGGATACGGCAGGCGTTGTTCGAAGGCCTGTTGGATCTCTTTTTTCGACAGCAGCAGACTGATGTGGGCCAGAAGGCTGAGATGCTGCTTGATCGTCTGTGAGATGATGAGAATCAGCGTGTGTACGGGCTTGCCGTCGAGCGAATTGAGATCGAGAAACCGGCACGGAAAGAAAAAATGGATAAGCGGTTTCTCACGCCCGATGATCAGCGGAATGCGGGGATGCGGCAGGCTGATGCCGTTGCCGATCGCCGTGGTCATGAGCTGCTCGCGGCTTTTCAGCAGCTGGATGACGACATCCCGATCGACCGAGGGATCGAGCGCCGCGTGCTGTGTCATTTGTTCGATGTAACTGTCTTCCGTGAAATCACAGTTGTAAAAAACGGATTCCTCGGTCAGCAGCGGGAGCAGGCTCCCGATATGATACTCCTGGAAATGCGAATTCTGCGATAAATTGAGCGGAAGGTTCCGGTCGAGCGCCCATTCGATGATCTTTTCTTTGTTGAAGATCACCCGGTCCTGAATGATTTGATGGGGAATCGACTTTGTCTTGATTAACTTTTGAATATCCTTTTCGGACAATAATAATAATTGCGCAATATCTTTACTCTTCAGGTCTGCCATGATACGCCTTTCTCTAAAAGCAACAACGCAGGGTTCTCTCCCTGCGTCCATATAATAGTAAAAAAAAAATACCATTTTTTCAACCCCCTCACCCCCTTTCCTGCAGTAACGGGCTGTGGAGAATTTTTGTTGCAATTAAACGGACTCCTGCCTACATTGATGATTACAAAATTTTCCCACGCACTCACACAGAGACTCCATGGACCTCTCCCGAGAAATACTTCAGGCTATGCCGAAAGCGCTTCTGCACGACCATCTGGACGGCGGACTTCGCTCTCAAACAGTGATCGAACTGGCGCGCGACCAACAATACACGAACCTCCCGACAACTGATCCGGGAGAGCTCGATGTGTGGTTTCAGCGCGGCGCGCAACGAGGAAGCCTTCCGCTGTTTTTAGAGGGCTTCGAACACACCTGCGCCGTGATGCAGACCGAAGAGGCGCTCGAACGCGTCGCCTACGAAATGATGGAAGACATGAAGAAAGACGGCGTCGTGTATGTTGAAACGCGTTTCGCCCCCGCATTCCACACACTCAAGGGACTTCCGCAGCACAAGGTCGTGCGTGCGGTGCTGCGCGGACTCGAGCGGGGCAAGAGTGATTTCGGCGTACACTTCGGCGTCATTCTCTGCGCGATGCGGCACATGGAGCCGTCGGTGTCGCAGGAAGTGGCGGAGCTTGCAGTCGAGTTCAGGAATTTCGGCGTCGTGGCATTCGATCTCGCGGGCGAAGAAGGAGGATATCCCCCGAAGAAGCACGTCGATGCATTCCATTATATCCAGCGCGAAAATTTCAACATCACCATACACGCAGGCGAAGCCTTCGGGAAGGAATCGATCTGGCAGGCCATCCAATGGTGCGGCGCGCATCGCATCGGACACGGCACGCGTCTGATCGAGGATATGCGCATCAAGGATGGAGAAGTGATGAGCATGGGCACGCTTGCGCAGTACGTGCTCGACAAGCGCATCCCGCTCGAGGTCTGTCTCACGAGTAACGTGCATACGGGCGCTGTCCGTTCGGTGGCAGAACATCCGTTCGGCATTCTCTACAAGTACAAGTTCCGTGTCACGCTCAATACCGACGACCGGCTCATGAGCGGCATCACGCTCACAGACGAGTACGAGGTGGCGAATCAGAAATTCGGACTTCGTTTCGACGATCTTGAAAAACTGACGATCAATGCGATGAAGAGCGCGTTCATTCCCTATCGCGACCGCATCAAGATCATCTATGATATCGTCAAGCCGGGATTTGCGGCGATCCGACCGTAGCAGAAATTGCGGAGATGAGTCATCATATCCATTCATCACAGCGAATGGCGGCGGGTCATCATATTCATTCATCACAGCGTTGAAAGCACATGATCTTATACTTCATTCGCCATGGCGAGGCGGGAACAGCGGCGCCGAGCGATTTCGAGCGGACACTCACGAACAAAGGCGAACACGATCTGCAGCATGCGGGCAGAGCATTGAAAAGCATGATGAAGCGGGCGCATCATCTGTTCGCGAGCCCGTACGTGCGCGCCCAGCAATCGGCTTCGATTCTCAACGGCTATTTCGAGAATCTGAAGATCGAGTCGTGCGATCATCTCACGCCGGGCGCCGATCCGAGGAATTTGTTTGCAGAGTTGCAGCATTGTACGAACGACAGCAACGTGCTGCTTGTGAGCCATGAACCGTTCATCAGTTCTTGCATTTCAACGCTCACATTCGGCTCGGCCGAAGGCCGCATCGCAATCCGTCCCGCAAGCGTTGCCTGCGTGTCTGTGGGACCGATTCTCGAGCGCGGATCGGGCAGGCTTGAATGGCTGATGAGTGCAGACCAGCTCGCACGTCTCACCTGAAAAAGTATTAAAAAAAAAATTCAATCGGAGTGAAGCAACCTCTCATCGAATTGGCGCGCTGCTGGAACCCCTTCCATTTTTTTTCTGTATGGAATTTGATTGATTTTTTTACGTTCTTATACATCAGTGCTCTTCAGTCCATCACTTACCTCCTCACATCGGGATAACGTATGCCTACGAAAAAACAATCCGTCGGCGCGCACGAACTTCTAGCGGGTCTGCGCCATGTGTCGCACAATTTATGGTGGAGCTGGAATTTTCAGGCTCAGCAGGTATTCCA
>DATGXR010000115.1:0-2426 GCA_035298825.1 Bacteroidota bacterium | reverse complement strand
CACGATATGCGTCAGGCCAGTGCAGTCCATTTCCCAGGGCGGAAGCGCAAAATTCGCGGAATTCAACGGCATCATCGACCATGTGGCGTAGTACGTTGTAAACCATTTTTGCGAAGACTGTGCAAATATTGCATTCTGTGTCGTAAAAATACAAAGAACCGATACAAAAAAATACAGCTTTTTCATTGGTAATCTCCTCCTCACGAAATATTTGGCGTGAATCTCGCCGCCCCGAAAATTCTGTCAATGATAAATGCTGTGGGACTATCGGATGAACCGATATTCCTCAATGGTGTTGACAGTATGACCGGAACGGTTGGTTTGGAATGCCATCCCCTCGCTTTGACATTTATTGTGCTTCAATAAGCGTGCCAATTATAATTAAATCGCCATAGAGAAAATATTGAATTTATTTCCGGACATGTTTGTCAATAAAAACATGTGGCGACTATAATACCAGGTTGGTTGCAAACCCTCAGGGCATTGTAAATAATACAAACTTAAATAATATTTAAATCGGTCAAATTCGAGCATAAACGGAGTTTTCGTACACAAAAAAAGCGGTTGCACCCCATTTCAATGAAAATGAGATACAACCGCTTGAAAACGAAGAACGTGTCAAAACTACAACGTCATTCTCTGTGTTGGAACCTCTCCGGAAGGAGAATCGTGAAGCAGCTTGTTGTTAGTGATCGAATCGGGTATCGTGCATACTCTGCATTTCATCATAAAAGCGCTGCAGGATGTAAAACGCCTCTTTGCGTTCGCCCGTATTCGAGATGAGGCCCTTGCGATTATAATAATCCTGCACACCGGCCAGCGGACGCCTGGGCGAGCGGAAATCCACAAGGATCCAGGGACTCATGCCGCGCAGAAAAGTGATCTTTCGAAGCATCCCAAGCTGCTCGGTGTAGACATTCGCCTGATACTCTTCCGTCCAGCGTTCATCCGGTGCGCCGTGGCGGCCGATCACCGCTGAGGCGCCGAATTCTGAGATCACAAGCGGTTTATCGAAATTCGTGCTCCAGGCCTTCTTTCGGCAGTCTTCGGGTTTGCCGCTATACCAGCCGATATATTCGTTGGCGCCGATCACATCAAGTGATGCGCACAAGGGATCATCGAGCAGGATCTTGTCGCCCGTCTGTGTGAGTTCGGTAGCGGCGGAGATCAGCCGGGTCTGATCCATGTGTCGCGCCTGTGTGATGAGCTTGTTTAAAAACGCAAGGCGCGCGTCGGAGCGCGGCGTCTCGTTGGCCACAGACCAGATGATGATCGAGGCGCGGTTCTTGTCGCGCGAGATCATATCGCAGAGTTGCTGCTCGGCATTCGCATACGTGTCCGGATTGTCCCAGAGGATCGTCCAATATACAGGAATCTCGGCCCAGACCATCAGTCCCAGGCGTTCGGCTTCGCGTGCCATCGTTTCATTGTGTGGATAGTGCGCAAGACGCACATAGTTGCATCCCAACTCTTTCGCCCACTGCAAGAGCGTGCGCGAATCCTCGATGCCTGTGGCGCGGCCGGAGCGCAGCGGAGCTTCTTCGTGTATCGAGATGCCGCGCAGGAACACCGGCTTGCCGTTTAAGAGCACCTCACTCTTACGTGTTTCAATCTGCCGGAATCCCATTTCATCAGAGATGGTGTCGGTTTCCGACATGATGCGGATGCGGTAGAGTTTCGGATGCTCGGGCGACCAGAGTTCGAGTCCCGATGCAGCGATGCGCAGCGAGGCGTAACCTGTGTCGTTGGTCGAGAATTGTTTCGTGAGACCGGTTTCTTGAATTTCAAATCTCAGGCGTTGCTTCTGTGCGTGACCATCGAGCTTCACACTCAACTCAAGCTCGCTGAGCGATCCCTTTGAAAGCGCGATTGAATAATCTCTGATGAATGTTTCGGGTACATCGATCAGCCGGACCTCTCGCGTCAAGCCGCCGTAGTTCCACCAGTCGGTATTGACCGTCGGCACGCCTTCTCTCAACCGGCGATTGTCGACTTTCACCACGATGAAATTGCCATCAGGCTTCACGCGCTGCGTGATTTCGTACTCGAAGGGAGTAAACCCGCCCCGGTGTTCGCCGAGCTTGTCGCCATTTAAATACGTCTTGGCGTCGTAATTGGCGCCGCCGAAATGAAGAAACAACCGGCGGTTGTGCGCAAGCGCGTAGTCGAACGATTTTTTGTACCAGACGGTCCCTTCATAGAAAAAGAGATTCTCACGCTGCGTGTTCCAGTCGCCCGGCACATGGAGCACGGCCGCGGCGTCGAAATCGTATTCGACAAGGTCCGACTTTGTGGCCGGCTTCGCATTTTTAAAATAGCCGTTGCGCAAGGGCTCGTAGCGATAATCGTAATATCCGTTTTCATACGGATCGATGATGGCGTTCCAGCGGCCGTTGAGCGATTGGCCGGCGCGTGATTCGCTGTTG
>DATGXR010000114.1:0-1601 GCA_035298825.1 Bacteroidota bacterium | reverse complement strand
TTTTTTTCCGCTCGGCATCGGCGTGACCTCCTTACTGTGTATTTTTGTTCGTTGATGAATGTTGTGTTAAGAGCTGTTTTGCGCGTGCGCCGACGGGCGAACCCGGATCGATGGCCACACATCGTGAAAACCAGTCGTTTGATTCTTGTGTTTTTCCCTGATTGAGATACACCACCCCCAGGTTGAACATCGCCGGCTGATGCTTCGGCGAATGCTCAAGGGCTTTCTTCAATTCTACGATCGCCGTGGGCGAATCGCCTGACTGGAACAGGCAAATTGCCATATCGACGCGCGCGTCGGCGTTTTTCGGATCCGTTGCGAGATACTTCGTATAGGCCGCAATCGCCTTCGGATACTGCCCGGCATCGTGCAGCATGTTCGCATAGGCAAGCTGCGCCTGACTGTCGTTCGGATGCGAGGCGAGAAATTCTTCCATCGACCGGAGCTGCTGCGCCGTCGAATCACCCTGCATGAGCGACGTATTCTGAGGGACTGCCGCGGGCTGCGGCGCGTCTTTTTTCAAATACAGATATCCGAGAATGACGATCGCCGCGATCGTCGCGTACACGTATCCCGGTCTGATCTGGCTTCCCGCTTCCCGCTTCTTTGTTGATCGTTGTGCCTGACGGCCTGCTTGCTGTGCAGCCGCGGCATTCGGCTTCGCGGGTTCAGGTTTCGTCGCAGACGGACTGACCGGCGCTGCGGAGGTTTCTTCCTCAGACTGCCGCACCGAGTCGTGTTGACTCTTCAGATCGCTTCCGCATCCGACACAGTGCACAGCATCATCCGCATTGGCAATGCCGCACCATGGACAAATATTTTTCTTCGACGCCACTTACGCTTCCTTCGCTCCTGCGACATCCCGCTTCGAGATCTTCTCGACGGGCGGATGCAATTTCATATTCTCGTTCACCTTTGACTTCAATTCTTTCGACACTTTAAACAAGGGAACGAAATGATCGTCGACCGGCACCTGCGCGCCCGTGCGCGGATTGCGCGCCATACGCCCTTTGCGTTCTTTCACCTTGAAGCTTCCGAATCCGCGGATCTCGATGTTCTTCCCGTCACAGAGCGACTGGATCACCGTGTGAATGAATCCGTCGACCACCGCTTCGGTTTCGACTTTCGTCAGACCGGTGCCCGACGCAATCGTATCGACGATATCTGCTTTCGTCACAGCAAGTCTCCCTTGTTTGTTAAGGTTGCGTAAGAGAATATTGAAGCAGCGGTTGTTTGACCAGTTCGTTCTTCAATCCGGCGATTTCATTTTTCACCGATCCGAACAGGATATCAGACAGTCGTTCCTTCTTCTTCTCACGAATCGTCGTGGGCGTTCCTTTAATGCCGGCGAGTCTGCCGGCAAGCGCGATCGCATCCTCATATGTGCCGAGCGTGTCCACAAGCCCGAGTTCGAACGCTTTCTTCCCCGTGTACACTCTGCCGTCGGCAAGTTTTTTCACGACTGCGAGATCGAGCTTCCGTTCGCTGGCAACAACACCCACAAACTGCCCGTACACGTCGTCTATCATTTCCTGAAAATATTTCTTGTCCTCTTCCGTCGGCTGCCGCATGGGTGATCCGGCATCCTTCAGCTTTCCACT
>DATGXR010000113.1:0-3503 GCA_035298825.1 Bacteroidota bacterium | reverse complement strand
TTTTTTTCCGCTCGGCATCGGCGTGACCTCCTTACTGTGTATTTTTGTTCGTTGATGAATGTTGTGTTAAGAGCTGTTTTGCGCGTGCGCCGACGGGCGAACCCGGATCGATGGCCACACATCGTGAAAACCAGTCGTTTGCTTCCTGTATTTTTTCCTGATTGAGATACACCACCCCCAGGTTGAACATCGCCGGCTGATGCTTCGGCGAGCGCTCAAGGGCTTTCTTCAATTCGACGATCGCCGTGGGCGAATCCCCCGATTCGAACAGGCAGATCGCCATATCGACGCGGGCGTCGGCATTGTTCGGATCCGTCGCGAGATACTTCGTATAAGCCGCGATCGCCTTCGGGAACTGCCGGGCGTCGTGCAGCATGTTCGCATAGGTTAGCTGCGCCTGACTGTCGTTCGGATGCGAGGCGAGAAATTCTTCAATCGACCGGAGCTGCTGCGCCGTCGAATCACCCTGCGCGAGCGACGTGTTCTGAGGCACGGCTGCCGTCCAGGGCGCGTCGTTTTTCAAATACAGATATCCGAGGATGACGATCGCCGCGATCGTCGCATACACGTATCCCGGTCTGATCTGACTTCCAACTTCCTGCTTCTTCTTTGGACGCTGAGCCTGACCGGCGGCTTTCTGTGCCGCCGCGGCATTCGATTTCGCAGATACCGGTTTCGTCGCAGACGGCGTGACCGATGTTCGGGACGTTTCTTCATCAGACTGCCGCACCGCGTCCTGTTGACTCTTCAGATCGCTTCCGCATCCGACACACGTCACAGCGTCATCCGCATTGGCAATGCCGCACCATGGACAAATATTTTTCTTCGACGCCACTTACGCTTCCTTCGCTCCTGAGACATCCCGCTTCGAGGGCTTCTCGACGGGCGGATGCAATTTCATATTCTCGTTCACCTTCGACTTCAATTCTTTCGACACTTTGAACAAGGGAACAAAATGATCGTCGACCGGCACCTGCGCGCCTGTGCGCGGATTGCGCGCCATGCGCCCTTTGCGTTCCTTCACCTTGAAACTGCCGAATCCGCGGATCTCGATGTTCTTCCCGTCACAGAGCGACTGGATCACCGTGTGAATGAATCCGTCGACAACCGCCTCGGTTTCGACTTTCGTCAGACCCGTGCCCGACGCAATCGTATCGACGATATCTGCTTTCGTCACAGCAAGTCTCCCTTGTTTGTTAAGGTTGCGTAAGAGAATATTGAAGCAGCGGTTGTTTGACCAGTTCGTTCTTCAATCCCGTGATTTCGTTTTTCACCGATCCGAACAGCATGTCAGACAGCCGTTCCTTCTTCTTCTCACGAATCGTCGTGGGCGTTCCTTTGATGCCGGCAAGTCTGCCTGCAAGCGCGATCGCGTCTTCGTATGTGCCGAGCGTATCGATGAGCCCGAGCTCGAACGCTTTCTTCCCCGTGTACACTCTGCCGTCGGCAAGTTTTTTCACAACCTCGAGATCAAGCTTCCGTTCGCTGGCAACAACACCCACAAACTGCCCGTACACATCGTCAATCATTTCCTGAAAATATTTCTTGTCCTCTTCCGTCGGCTGCCGCATGGGTGATCCGGCATCCTTCAGCTTTCCACTTTTGATCGTCGTCGACGAAATGCCGATCTTATCCATCAGTCCGGTGATGTGCACGAACTGCGAGATGACGCCGATGCTTCCTGTCACTGTGCCCGGATTCGCGACGATCTTCGACGCGCCGCACGATACGTAATAGCCTCCGCTTGCGGCGACTGAACCCATGGACACGACAACCGGCTTCCCGCCGTCGCGTGTCTTCCTGACCTCTTCATAAATTTCCTGGCTCGCCGCAACGCCTCCGCCCGGCGATTCAACGCGAAACACGATGGCCTTGACCGAGCTGTTCTCGCGATATTTCTTGAACAGCCGTACGGTATTCTCCGAAGACTCGATCGGCTCTTTCAATTCGATGAGCGCAATCGTTCCGTTTGATCCCGTCGCAACTTCTTCGTTCTCATCGCCGCTGAAGAGATAATACATAAATGAAAACACGACGACGACAAACAAAATCAGAAGCACGGAGATAATGCCGAACACCCACTTTGAAGTTCGCGTCACTGGTATCGGGTCCTGTCTGTGTAACTTATTGAAATGAATATAATTATAAGAAAAATGAAGGGCAATGTCAAACATTTATTTCACATGCCCCGTTTTCCCCCGGGGCATGTGTGCGACACTGCAGCGTGCGGATGCTCGGATGTTATTTTAAAGCGGGGCGTCCGTAGACCATCGCCTCGAGACGTGCAACGCGCTCTTCAAGCGGTGGATGCGTACTGAAGAGCGTCATCAGTCCTCCGCCGCTCAGCGGATTCACGATGAACATATGTGCTGTCGCCGGATTCACATCCATGGGCGCCGCCTCGGCGCGGGCCTGAAGTTTCTTCAGGGCGCCCGCAAGTAACAGCGGATTGCCCGAGTATTCGGCGCCGGCCTCATCGGCCAGATATTCGCGCGATCGCGAGATCGCCATCTGTATCAGCAAGGCCGCGATCGGGGCGACGATGATCATCACAAGCGTCCCAATGGGACTCCCGCCTTCGTCATCATCCGAACGGCGTCCGCCGAAGATCATCGCCCACTGCGCCATATGCGCAAGCATCGAAATTGCTCCGGCGAATGTCGCCGCTATCGTGCCGATCAGTATGTCCCGATGTTTCACATGCCCGAGCTCGTGCCCGATCACTCCGCGTAATTCATCTATCGTGAGCAGACGCATGATGCTCTCTGTCACGGCAACCGCCGCATGCTCAGGATTCCTGCCTGTGGCAAATGCATTCGGCTGATCGCCCTGTATGATGTACAGTTTCGGCATGGGCAGACCGGCCCTCGCAGTCAGATCGCGCGTCATTCTGTACAGTTGCGGCTGGTCCTGCTCGGTGACTTCCTGAGCCCCGTACATACGCAGCACGATCTTGTCACTGAACCAGTAACTGCCGAAATTCATCACGACTGCAAAGAAAAATGCCATCACCATACCGCCCTGACCGCCAAGATAATATCCTACGGAGACAACAAGCAGTGTCATTAATGTCATCAAAAAAGCTGTTTTCATCGAATTCATACATATTCTCCAAAATAGTCCCGTGTTCGTTCACACATCTATTGTGACGAAACAGGCGATGCTTCGTTCCTTCATGTTTCATCGGCCGTTGAAATATGCCGATTCTTCAAATAAAACACAAGAATTGCGGACCGGTGTTTCCCCATCTTTTCGTATACGTCCCAAACGGCCGTGATGTTACGCAAGATATCGCTGTATGTCCTCACGCGCGATCTTTCCGGCAAGCACAACGCTGTCGGCTCCGGCATACGGCAAAAAGAGATCGCCGCGATACAGATACGCGCCGCAGGTGAAGACAACGTCGTTTACTCCCAGGTCAAGGTCACCGATTGTCTCGGATGCCGACATCGGACGTAACAGCGGCTCGTCGCGCCTGACGACAGGATCGGATTGATGCGGAT
>DATGXR010000112.1:0-19793 GCA_035298825.1 Bacteroidota bacterium | reverse complement strand
GCAGTTTGAAGTATGAGAGCAAATAGATCATATTACCATTGAGGCACGGAATCGGAAAATGACTTTTTCCAACTGAATATATTCCATGTTCTTCGTTAAAGAAATGATCGGAGATAATCTGAAGTGGTTTCTTAAAACGATTGTCGTCAGGATCTACCAACGAATCTGCAAGCAGAATGAGAGTCCAAAGAGTCGATTTGTAGTTTGGTACGTAGTAGTTAAAGTCGGGATAATTTCTGTCTGAAGGATCAAGGACATTCCAACACCCAGATGAGTCCTGGAGTTTCGCTATTTGATCTGCAAGTAGATTGGAATCGACCATCAGAATCTCTTTCTTTGCCCCTTGTGCGGTTTTCGCTTGGGGCCTTTTTTTGAAGTAGACTGTTGAGGAGACCCAAATCCTCTCTTTACCTTGCCTTATTTGACGTACAGCATTTTCCTGATTTCTGAATACGTTCCGGCGCGGAGCCTGCAGACGTACAGGCCGCTGGGAATTCCGTGCGGGTCGAAACGCACGGCATGCGTTCCGGCATCGGTCACACCGTTGACAAGCTCGGCGACTTCATTGCCAAGTATATCATAGACGCTCACGCGCACCTGTTGCGCGTTTGGGAGCGTGAAGCGGATCGTGGTCGAGGGATTGAAGGGATTCGGAAAATTCTGATCCAGCACGCATGCAGTCGGAAGCTCACTCTTCGCCTCGTTTTGATTTTGATGCGCACTTGATTGAGGATAGTGAAAGCGCACAAGGCTTGACCCGACAGCTGCATACACATAAGCCGTGTCAACGGCAACCGCTGTGACGGCGTCTGTTCCCATCTGAAGAACATCCGAGAGCCATCTCGATCCGTTCCATCGCAACACGTAGACTCTGCCGATCCAATCGCCGGCAAAGAGTTCTCCAGTGCGCGATGCAAGGCACAAGAGAATATGGCCAGTAATCGACTGTGCTCCCCCGTCGCGCCGCATAAACCTGGGATCACGATACGAGGTGTAGAAAAGATTCCCGTCGGCCGTACCGGCCACAACAAGCGTATCGACCCGGGCAAGTGAATAGGTCGCGACGATGCCGTTATTCCCCTTTTGTTCCGGTTCGATGACGCCGATTTCTTTCCATGTCGTTCCGTTGGTGAGCGAAACATACGTCCCGCCGGCAAACGTGGCCACATAGAGATAATTCTTGTAGGCGACGATCGAACACACAGGCATCGTTGTGGCAGACAACCGTGTCGTATCCCAGGTGCGACCATGATTCGATGAAATATAGAGTCCGTTCCATGTGCCGGCATAGATGACAGAATCGTCCGCAGAATTGTTCCGCGCAGCAATCGACCAGACGCCCTTCCCGTTGAGCCCCGCATTTTGGCTTGTCCAGCTTGCGCCATTGTTCGTTGACATCGACACGCCGGCTTCTGTTCCCGCGAAGACCGTGGACCCATTGCAACAAATTGCATGGATGAATGTGCTCTCCAGGCCCTCGTTCACCGGTGTCCAGTGCTCGCCGTGATCGCGTGTGACGAAGATGCCCCGGCCGTTGGTCCCGGCAAAGACCACCGAGTCTGCGGATAGTAAAACGGAGACGGTGATGCCGGCAGGAAAATCCGTCTTGTCCAATTGCGCACGACTGCGCACCCAGAGCGCGCACACCACACACAGGACGATGCCGAGCCGGCACATCAAAGGATGCATCATGGTCTTGATATAGAATTATACGTGTATCCGAATGCCCTCACGTATGCAGTGTCGACATCCAGCGGGTGAGAATACACACACGTGATCCCGAAGACGCCCTTTCCCCCTTCGATATTGGATGCCTCGGGCTGGCGTAATTTGATCGTGAACTCTTCGGCCGATGTATTGTAGATGTACGAATATTTCGTGAGCATCGGATCGAGGCTTGTGACAGTCAGCGTGACCTTGGTGATGGCGTAATTGTGCTTCGCGGGGTCGTCGCCCGAAATGTCCTTCATCGTCTTATGAATCGTCTCAAGCTGAGTCAGGCAGTACGTGTTGAATGAAAGCACGGCTTCCTGTGTCTGTTGGCCGCTGTTGATACCGTTCGAAAATATTTGAACGGGGACATCGACTGTCTTCTCTATGGGCGTCCCATTTCCATCTTGTTTATACGACACACGCAAATGGGGAATGCTGTAGACGTACTCTGATGCAACTCCGTTGACCATCCAGATCCAGCTGTAGATTGAGGTCGTCAAGTAGCCGTTGTACAGGAGCTGCGGAAAATTCCACGATTGCTTGCTATACTGAATGATCGGAGTCTGGGAAGAGGACGTCAGCAGCGTCCCATCGGGCATCCGGGCTTCGATGCGCACCGATTTTCCCGGAAGAAGCGTCAGATCACGAATGTAATAACATTCGACCTGCGAGGAAGTGCCGGATTGTGTCACAAGGATCGTCGTATCTCTCATGAGAAAGACCGAGTCGCCGATCATGAGCCGGATCACCGCGCCCTTCACAAAAGGCGCACTAATGTCCGATGCGGGAACGCCTCCGTTATCCGTGAACAAATTTTTTGTGACGCGTGCGTATTGAATTGGGGAATCGCTGCGCAGAATGCAGTTGAGGACATACACATCCTTCGCCGGAGCGTTCATCGTAAAATCGTTATTGCATGCAGCGCACCCGAGCGTCATGATAACGAACAGCAGAAGAACGTCCTTTTTCATTATTCCGCACACATTGCGATGAAAGAAAAAAAATTTCCAATAAAGAGCTCTGGATGACCGAACACTACAACAGCAGCGATCTGCTACCGCGGCACGCAGTTGGGCCAAGGTGATTCCCGTTGGCATCGTATGAAGTGGACTGAAAAATAAAAGAAGCATGAATCAAGATACGATTATTTTTTGAACACCTCCAGCACTCGAAGGTAATACGAGTCGAATGTCGGATACGCCTGGCGGTTCTTCTCATACTCGCGCAACGCCACAAGCAGCGGATCGAGGTACGTGATGCCCCGCGCTCGCTCCTTCGAGGCCACAAGCTCGCCCAGTGCGGGATTTTCGTGCTCCGCAAGAAGCACACCGATCGCCCGGATCATCGATTCATTGATGCACTCCTGCCAGGAGCCGCACACGTTCTTCTTCGCCGTTTCCGGAATCGCCTCGTAGTTCGCCTCGTATGCCTTGATCGCATCCCAATATTTTTCGGTCAGCGGATTGATGAAGGGATGACTGAATTCATGGCGTGTGAGATAATTCAGATACTCCGCATCGCCGAAGTGCGGCTCATCGCCGCGAACGCCGCGCGGTCCCATCGTATCGAATATTTCACGCTCGCCCGAGCGGTAGACAATCGAGTTGCCGAAACCGACATGGTTATAGAGCGAGACAAGCACGATTGAATATGATTTTTGCTTCGTTCCGTAGAACGCTTCCAATTCCAGAATATGATCGATCGAATCGACCTCGGCAATGGTCCGCGAAATGATGTCGCCGTAAAATTCCCTGTGCCGAACGAAAAATTCGTTGAACGAGGATTGGAGTGCAAAATCCCTGAGCAGCCCGAGAAACGCCACGAGCGAATCCCGCCCTCCGGCCCTCGAGACGACAAACTCATCGAAGTCGAGATCGCTTCGAAGCTCCAGATGTTGATCCGCATACAGCATGATATACGGCGGTGCGTTGAAATTCATTCTCCGCCTGCACTGTCTGTTCAGCCACAGCACGGCAGGATGCGTCGTGAAGCGGCCGAATGTTTCGAGCACCTCTTGTTTGTATCGGCATGAATCCTGCTGCATCAAAAACGGAAAGCCCTCAGGATACTCGCTGATTGTCTGCACGATCGCCATGAGCTCGATGCCCGGATCGACGCGATACCGCACGTGGTGATGCGTGCGGTTGGTCGGCTCGGGAAGCCTGTACGATTCTGCGGCACGGGCGCTGAACGTGCCATAGAGGATTGATACGATGACGAGGATCGATTGCGTGAGAATCCGGTTCTTCATTCTTGCATCCTTTTTTTTGTACGCTGTGTGAAAGGAAGAGTCCGCCGATCAACAACGACAGGCAGAGCATGCTTTCGGATGTGATGATGGCAACGGGGAAGATGAGGGCTATTCACCGGTGACGTGGAACACCTTGGCGGAATTTTATACGGAGAACGGCGCATGTTGTTGCACCGGAATGAGGGAACTTAGTGGCGATGGCTCCAACCACTGCTTGAAGAGTCAACGAATATCCAACAAGTACAACTCGTCGTGTATTCGCCAACCGAGGCGACAAAAGCGATTACCTAAATACGAAACACTCCTTCTTTGGTAGGCACCGAAGAAGCAGCTGTCACCGCAATAGCATTGTCCCGTTTCGAAGGTAATGCTGCAGTGAACGTACCACAAACTCGCATTGCGGAACGAACTGCGCGTCAGTGTACTGTTCAAGAAATCGATTCCCTTCATCGGTGAGCGCAGTAAAATCATATCACATTCACTTGCACCGCAATGCCGCCGGTCACCTGCTTCGTGGCACAGTTGCGCTGGACGACATGCAGCTTCACCGTTTCACCCGGTTTCATCCGCGGACCGACGACGACCTTCACACCGATCACAATCTGGCTGAAGGGCGGTATCTCGCACGCGAGTTTCGGTTTTGTCCCGCGTGCCATCTGCACCTCCCAGCTCTTCGCAAATCGCCGGAGAATGAGGTCCGGTCGGTCGGTTGTCATTATATCCCGTGGGGAAGCCGCCTGAATCCCCGGCATCATCCCCCCGCAATCGAGCCGGAGCTGGTCCGGTGGATACCCGGACTCCTTCGGAAGTCTGAACTCCCTCACCTCCACCCGGGCCTGGCTGAAGAACTCCTTTGAACGATGGAGAATGCTAACATGTATCTCGGTGGCCGATTGCGGTTTCCACATTTCGAGGTCGAATTTTTTCCCGAATTCCGGATATGAATTGCGGATGACAACCGGAACGATGATGAACATGTCCGGGCGGAGGTCGACAACGGTCAGGTTCTTCTGGGCGAGGTTGTTGTGCTCCCACACATGCCTGTGCGCCACCGGCGCATCAGACCTCGCGATCACGGAGGCGAGCATGCACGTATGCGTGCCAGCGTGCGGGACTGCTGCGCGCGGCCATTTCGCCTTCACGATCTGCGTTTCACCAGGCGCGAGGTTGAACTCGCCGCGCGCCGCGGTGCAGGGAAGAAAATCATCCGGGTAGACAAACTCCGTTCCTGCCCATCCTCTCGCATGGAATGTGACAACGAAATGAGAGGCATTCCCCCTGCCGGCCTTGTTGTGGACGCGAGCATGGAACCAGTTGTCCTGTCCGTACTCCGGCGACTGGTGCGTGAGTCCGCCGTCATCGCTGTTCCTGATCCACAGATCGGGCGAGTCCCAGAACGCCCCGGCCCACGCGTCCGCTCCCGGATCCGTCGGGTCGTCTTTAATCCACAGATCGGGCGCGAGCGAAGGATCGGCAAATCCGTAGACAAACCTGTGAAAGGTGTCCACAACGCGCGCGTTCCCGCTCCTGCACAGAAGAAACTCCTCGATCATCTGTGTGGAGACCGGATCGTTTTTGTACGTGTCGTAGAACTGTTTCATAAAGGTATTCAGGTTCGCGACGCCGAGGAGCGATGCAAGTCCCATCCAGAGGTTCCCGCCGTCGGAATACGAATTGGACGGCGTGTTTCTCTGCCACGGATCGCGTGAACAGAGCAGTACTGGCGGATCGGTAAAATCGAGCGCTACGGCGTCGTCCGCGCCGCTGTCGTGGAATGTCGTGAAGCCTTCGTCCCACCATCCATCCGCCTGTCCGGCCGGTTTCACACATCGCGCAAACCAGCTGTGAAATGTCTCGTGAGCGAGCGCGCCGGTAGAGACAGTCGTTCCGCCTTCATATTCCATTCCCCCCGTTCCATTGAAGAAAACGGTAAACCGGCCGTCGTGCATGTACGCACCGTAATCGTTCTCGTTCTGCGTCAAAAGGTTTTTCACATTGTTGATCTGCGCTGCAAGGTCCACGCCGGATAAAACCGGTTTCCATGCTTCGATCACGACGTTCTTTCCCGAAACCGGCAATACAACAGAGCCGTTCTGCGAAACGAGTGTATCGCTCGCCCGGACCTCGAGCAACGGTGACAGAGCCGTAAAATGGTCTGGGAAAACGATGCTCCAGTGGTTTACACCCAGCACGGTCGCGGTCCCGTTGGTGATCACGGAATGGGCCGCGGCCGTGTTGATGATGCTGATTTCGAGGTCGATGCTGTATTGATCGAATATCAGATTTACCGGAAGCCAGGCCTCCGCGTACCGGGCCCGATTCAGGTCCGAAAGTCCGAACACGAACCGCAGCTTCGGCCCCGCGGACCACTCGATGGCCGGCAGGTAACTCCCTCCCATCTGTGAATCAGGCGCGGCGAGCGCGTACTGCACCCTCAGCGTATGCACCGAACCGGCGGCCTGGATGGACTGAACAACCCGGAGGTCGGTGTAGGTATCGGTCCCGAATGAGTGATGAGCCATCTGCGCGATCGGGAACGCGGTGCCGTCGATCCATGCCTGCGTAATGGACTGCCGGAGATCGAAAATCGGATTCCCGGCGGTCGGTCCCACCGTGTACGTGATCGTCGCGTCGGCCGATGCGGCCGACACCGCCCCGTCGAACGTGAACACCGCGGCGATCGACTGAATGTCGACGGGGACCGCGAGGAGCCCGTCGACTGTTTTTGCCGGGGGCGAGAGCGCGAAATTAGTCGCAGCCACAATCACCCTCCATTTTGAAGTCTATGGTGATTTTCGTCACGCATACCTTCTTCACCTTCCGGTTGCCGGAGACATCGAGGCAATCGAGCAGGTCCTGGGCCTTGTCCCTGCAATCGCGCCCCGGTATGTGCTTCCCGCCTGCCGGCTCGATCATATCGGGATCCACATGGTACGTCATACCGCCCATGAGCATCCCGTTGCCGTACAGAGAAACCGTGATGAGATTCCGGCCGGCGGACCTGATCTCATCGGCCGTGAAATCGCCGCCTTTGATGAGCTGCAGCCTGATCTCGCGTTTTTCGCCGGCTTTAAGCTGGAATTTGTTTTCAGTATTGCCCGATTGCAGCCGCCAGCCTTTGCCTGCAAGCACTTTGGGCATCTCCACTCTGATTTCCATTTGCGCTGGTTTGTTAAAGTTGTTTCCGGCCATGAAGAAGACCCCCTCGAAGGCCGAAGCGAGCGACTCGCCTCCCCCGCCCCCGGGAACCAGGGTTACATTTCTCTGGCCTATGTTATTATCGTGCGGTACCAGCCGCCATTCGGGAATCGTCTGTCCGGCTTCAAGGTTGTCGATGTTACTCGGGTCCTGCGCCGTGGTGACGATTGCAAGTAGGCAGTCATGGCCGTACGCGTTGACGTTCGGCGTCCACGAGAAAGGCCCGACGAGGACTTCGTTGCCGTTTCTTGCCACGACATTGCCGGTGCTTATGCCCGCGGCAGGGCCGGCCTGCGTGAAATCGGTGGGCCATGTCAGTCCGGCACCCGGGAGACAGTGATATACCTTCACGGTCCCGGTCGCGTCGATTGTGCCCCGGTTTTTTACTTTCACGTAAGCATAGCTCTGCACACCCGCAACACCGGATTGTTCGCCGCTTAACCCGTCTGCGATGGTGCGGTTCCACACCGAAGCATTTTCCCAGTGAACAGCCTTGTACTGGTACTCTCCTCCTCTACCGTCGTCGATATAGAGGTCCACGGCAGGCGGATCACCCGCCTGTGTTTTGGGAGCACCGGCGGGGCGCCAGAGCCCCTGTTTTTCGAACGACCAACGGATGACTTTGATATAGGCACCTCCGGCATATCCTTCGTGGGCCCAGTCATCGGTGTCCGAGTCCCGCATCTTCGTATAGAAATCATCGGCCGTTGCCGGATTGCCGCCGGCCGGACTACAATGAGCCACGGCGTTGAGCACCAGATACGTGGCGACCCGCGACGCCTGCCACCGTTTGTTGACATCGTTTGAATCTCCTCCGAGGGCCTGATAGATCCGGAAGAGCGTTGTCGCAAGGATCTGTTCCGATTCATATTGCTGGTCGTCGTGAGTCCCGTCCCAGCCCCAGCCGTCGGCTACAAGCCGGTTGAACCAACGTTCGGTCCCCGCGGGCCAGGTGCGGAAGGGGGCGTACTGAAACCGGTTCACAACACCGCGCAGGTTGGATTCAGGATCGTTCTGGAATGCCGCGAGCGAATCGCCGGCACTGTGCGAAAACCCGAAGTTCGCCGACGAGACATGGTCGTAGAGAATCCCGTGTCCTCCGAGTTCATGCCATGTCACCCATTTATCCACGGCCCTTCCGATCGGATTGGTTGTGTCGGTCGTATCGCTCAGGCAGTAGCCAACGATGCCGATCCCATCACCTCCCGCGTCGGACCCGCAGTACGCATTCACCTCAATCCCGTTGCTCGTGCTGTAATGGGACCTGTGGTCGACATGGAGAGGGAAGGTGGTCCCGCCGAAATAGGTCGCAAGGTCAAAACCCAGGTCCTCGATGACCCTGAAGACATTATTCGAGTGGTAATAGGCGCAGGCCGCGGCAAAATTGTTAGTCCGGACATTATAATCGAAATCAGTCCCGGTTGCTTCGGTGGGTGGCGCCACGGTGGGTACATCGTCATCACTGAGCATCACATGTGATCCGGCAAGCGATTGTACGCCGGCGGAGGGTGCGTTCAGATCGGAAAGGACCACATCATCGCGGAGCGGGTTGAACACTGTGTCGGACTTGTCCGGAGTCATTGTCAGATCGCCGGTCTTCGTTTTCGGGTCGTAGAGGAACACGAGTCCGTTCACGGCCGCCGTCATTGCACGGAGCAGAAGGATCGAATTCGTTTCGACCTCGATGAGGGCCTTCCAGTGAAAATGGGGGGAGCTTGAAAGGTGGAAAATGATTTCCACAACGAGGTAATCCCGTCCGTCTTTGATCTGGTTCGGTACCGGCGGCAGCGGGAGTGTCGGCAGGAAATGCTCGGGATCGGTCCGCGCGGCGGCTTTCGCCTGTTGCGCGATTTTCAGATCCGGCGATGCGTTCTTCGGGACCCGCGCGGCGGCATCGTATTTGTAAATGAAGAACCGTCCGCGGGTGATGCGCACAAGGTCCATCCATTGCGTCGCTCCCTTCCCCGCTCCCGGCACGGCTCCGCGCGATCGCGGGAAAACCCGTTTGAATGTTTCGGCACCGGTTCCCGGTTCCCGTACTTCTTCCATCGAAACATGTTTTGGCCGTGCGGTGGCATCGTTGATGCGGAGGATCATGTCGCGGATTTCCTTGATAAGCCCGGCGGCGGGCAGTTTCAGCGAAACCTCACGCCCGTTGTTTTCAGAGTGCGTGATCCGGTAGGGATTTTCCTTTACGGTCACGGTCATCCCGGTGTCCCAGACGGGAACGTTATGGATGGTCTGGTAATAACAATAGGTGGCCGAAGAAAACATTTTTTTCACCTCAAAGAACCTGTACTCAGGCGCCTGGTCGCGGGGATCGAAGAAGGAAACCGGTTGATCGAGATTTTTCAGCTGCGCCGACGAAATCCGGTACGTCTCCGCCATCGTTTGCAGGTAATCGATGGCGGCGAGCCGCGCGTTGCTTTTTTCCGAGAGAAAATATTCCTGGGTATGGAGAATATGCCTGACATTCTCCTGGTCATCGAGCGTGAGCTGGGCCTTCAGATCGGGGCTGAAGATCGTTTTCATGGGCTGTCACTCCTTTCAGACTGATATAGTGGGATAATAAGAAGTGCGGGCCGTTGTGGTTTCGAATTCTGCACATGGTCAGTTTGATAGATAGTATTGCACGATTCCCGACGCTGTTCTGTTCATGCGCGGGAAAAGCGTGCGCTCAGCTGCCAGCTGATCCGGAACTCCTGATAAAAATGCCACACACCATTCATGCGGAATTGATAATTTCTATATTCAAGTCGACGGACTCCAAGGGTATCGTTGCGCAACCACCCCCCATCAATGCCGAGGCAAGGGCGATTGAAATCACTCGCTCGTTTGTTTGTGTTCGAAATACGGCCATATCACTGTCTTCAGTGTCGTTCGGTATCTGTCCGTTAAAAATATTATGCGGCGTTCCTGTCGATTGCCGGCGATTCCGGTTCCTGAGTGGTGGCGAATGCGTCCTCCCACAACTGCCAGATAAAAACGAGTTGGGGATCGGTGTAGAGGGTTTCAATTAAATTTTTGACGCTTACCTCTTCCCATTCAAGACGCTTTGCGACCTCTCGGATTAGATCTATTCCCATTTGAAGATCACCCGGTGCCTCATCATCGAAATAATCTTTAATGCCGCTCATTTCCATTGCGGAGCGGATTCCCGCCTTGTGCACATCAACAATTTTCGGGCCGATGTAATTATACAGTATTGCTTGGTCGATCAGGTCGAGAATAACCGTCCATTCGAATCCGGTATTCATCAGAAGACGAATCGGGTTGGCAAGTGCCAATTGTTGGGCCGAGTAAATGTATTCCTCCTTCAACCTTTCTGCAATTTCCGGCGACATGCCCTGCAGCATATGCAGGTTGGGTTGTTCCGTTTGAAGGGCCTCTCCCGAATATTTCAATTGTTGCCTGACTTGTGCTCGAAGAAATGCCGACAACGTGTTTACGGGAAATGCTCCGAGCCCGAATGCAACCAGAAGGACAAAAGGCGGTTGGATGATGTTGCTGAGAATATACGAAAGGGCACCGCTCACCAGAAATCGCAGCCAGATCGAATACAGTGCATTCGGCGAGAGATCGATCGCCCAAAATCGCATATTCATGTCATACTGCCCCCAGATATAGGCGCCGGTCAATCCCCAAATTACTGAAAGGGGAATGCCTCCACTTGCTTGAATCACAGGGGGGATCGCGTCCATGGTAATGATACCCCATTGCACGAGAATGAAATAAATGGTTCCGCTGACGACAATCGTGTTGAGGGTCACCGGAAGAATATATTCCCTCCAATCACAGTACCAAGAAAACATTTCTCCTTCTTCCAATTTTCCATAGGCCTTCACGTACCGACTCATGGTATTTCCGGTCATCAAGCGGTCGACCTCCCTGCGTTTGCGATTCAGTTGGAGAAAATAAGCGAGTACAACCAGTGGAAAGGTCAACGCAGGAATAATGATGAAACAAGCGGCGAATAGAGTCATCGTTCTCTCACCTCCTTTGTTGAAAGTGATTGACGAAACGAATGGTAAAGATTAGAGAGCGGAAAATGCGGATATTACAATTTCTGAGACAACGCCTATGCTATTCAATAAGTTCTGATTCATTGGGTTGTATTGATGTGGTATATTTAGCGGAAAAGGTACTTACTGAATATGTAATAGTCAAGGGAATAATTTTTCTATTAAATGCAGCGCATTGATAAGATCTTGATCGGCTTACCGTGCCGCCGCGTTTCTTATCCCCGTCTAAATAGCCGCGCGGAATTCAGGATGAACGCCATTTCCGATCCGACATGGATGAGTGCCGCTCCCATCGGATTGATGAGGGAGAAAAAGGCGAGCGTTACGCCTACGGCATCGACACCGATCACATCCACCACTTGAGGAATGCCGAGCGTCAGCGTTCCCGTTTTATCCAGCACCACCGTATCGACATGTGCGAGCTGCTCCAGATGAGTTCCCCCTTTGACGACGATGCCTTCTTTGATAAATCCATCGTGCGACTGACAGCAGAGGATGCCGTTGCCATAGTTTCGACTTTACACACAACACGAGCCGAATTATTTCACGATGCTCATTCTCTTTATATCCGAAAAGCTGCCTGCATCCAATTTATAGAAATACAATCCACTGGCAAATGGCGAAGCGTCAAACACCGCTGTATATGATCCCGGCTCCCGATGAGCATTCACCAGCTCCGCGACTTCTCTTCCGAGCACATCGAATACTTTCAGGGACACGTTCGACGCAGAGGCGATCGAGTATCCGATAACGGTGACAGGATTGAATGGATTGGGATAGTTCTGTGATAATGCAAACACTGCAGGGACGGCAATGGCACTTGCTTCCACTTCCCGTGAGTATTCGAATTTGCCGTCGCGGTCGATTTGCTTTAAGCGGTAGGTGGCTGTCCCGGATACCGTTGCATCCACATAGCTGTATGACATCGGAGCATTCGTTGTGCCATTACCGGCGACAAAACCGATCTTCGTCCAGCTGCCTGCCGTTTGGCGTTCTATATCGAAGCCGTAGTTGTTTACTTCAGTTGCTGTTTGCCATTTCAATTGAACTGACGTTCCATTTGATGAAGCCGTGAAGGAAGTGAGTTCCACCGGAAGGGATGTTAACGTCCCAGGATTGGCAGTTGCTGTCGCTGTATTATAGATCGTCCCTGAACCTGATCCGGTATAGTCAAATACCTGAACAACATATGACGTGTTTGCCAATGTCCCGGTAACGGTAACGGTATTACCTGTTCCGTTATAAATACAATAATAACCGGAGCCGCCTAACTGCGTTCCTTTGGAACTCCAGTCTGTGCTCGCTGAATAAACTGCACCCTGAACCGGATTGGTTATGGCGCCCGATTGTTCTTTCATGAATACTGCACGGCTGGTTCCATTGCCAATTGTCCAGCCAACGGTTAAACTTGTTCCACTTGCATTGCTGTTCATCGTCACTGTTGAAGCCTGTGTTGCTGCTGCTCCGAACTCGTACGCCCCGATATCGGTAGATCCGACTCTGTTTAAACCGCGTTGATCAATCGTCGGTATCGCAACCGCACCATTCGCCGTTGCACTTCCAGCATTGATAGCCACGCTGCCTGTGGTAAGACTTGCTGTGGGAACTCCCGTTAAACTATTATTTACCGCGAGTACTGCGCTTAAATTTAAATTTGCCTGATCACCAGTGATTGTTCCTGTTCCGATGAAATTACCGCTTCCGGCTTCGAATAAATAATTCTCCACAATGTTAAATCCATTATCAATCAGAACCCCATCATAATGGTCAAAGTCTGCAGAGGGCGGAAAACCAGAACATATGTTGTTTGCAATGATCGTATTCTTCACTAATAACGTGCCCGTCTCAAAATCGATACCACCTCCACCGTCAGTGCACGAATTATTTGCGATGGTGCAATTGGTGATCGAATTTGTAGGGGAATTGTTACGGATACTAAGCCCTCCGCCATATGCGGGCCCAATATTTCCGAAAATCGTTGAATTGGTAAGTATGAGTGAACCCGCCCCTTGTGTATCAATTGCCCCAGCGCATATACCTGGCTGATCATTTGAACTGCTGTTGTTTGAAAGGGTGGAATTGGAGATATTTAGTAAAGTGCTCATACCGCTAATTGCGCCGCCTTGTCTGGCTCTGTTATCATGTATATAACAATTCCATAGTGTTACCGATCCGTCTAATGCCGCGATCGCACCGCCATCATCTGGATACACCAGTGAACCATATCTCATCTCTAAATTCTTAAACGTAATGTTTATCCCTGAGTTCACTGTAAATATTCGCATACCGGCGGTCAACGCACTTGTCGCGGCCTGGATAATTGTCTGATTCGCACCCTGTCCCTGAATCGTAATATTTTTTCCAAGCGTGAAACCCGTTATTGCGGCATCTGCAGTTTCATCAGCATTCGTCCATGTAAACGTTCCGGTAAGATCCAGAATATCACCATTCGCAGCCATGGCATATGCCTTGGTAAATGTTTTGTACGGACTGGCGGCTGTTCCACTGCCGGCATCGCTTCCGGTATTGTAGTTTACATAAACAGTCGATTGCGCGTTCATGATAACGGTAAAAGGTATAAAAAGCAGAAATATTTTTTTAAAGTAATTTGTGGGGTTATTCGTAAAGAAGGCCATAGATTATTTTCTGATGTTTTTCTGGTAAGTATGATGAGATGGCATAATTGACCTTGTGAATTCCAGCGGACCGATTCGTCACTGCTTCATGCAGAGAGGGTGTATAAACGACAAAAGCCCCAAATCGAATCTTTCAATTCAATTGAGGCTTCATCACTATTCCACGGCACTGATTCCCCTTACCATCCGTTAAAGCAACAAATTTATGTTAGTTTACAGAATTAGCAGAAGATATGCAAGGCTATTTCTAACTGCAATTACCGATTTGAAATCGGGCCATTCCTCCGACGTCGTTGTCAGGTCTTGGGATTAAATCTAGCAGAGGAATTATCTTTTGGCGGATTTTTCGGCACGTTGATGCAGCCATGGCATCACGATTCCGAAAAGGATGGCAAATCGTATGGATGATTCCCATTCGATGATCGTTATGCCGTGGATGAAAAAACTATATGCTGCGGTCACTATCATGTTCACCACTAACACAATCATAAATGTTATGGCAAAGTCGAGGGCATACTTTTGCAGGTTCATGCGACAACCTCCTTCGATTATGTTGTGTTATGATGTGATGTGTTTATTTGAATCCGTGCTTTTTGAGATACCGATAGGCAAGATAGGCGGTGCCGCCCGCCTGCACAGCGCCCACGATCGCCTGCATTGTGCTGTAGCGCTCCTGGCGTGCAAGCTGCAACTTCCAGGGGGCAGCCAGATCGGGTTTTTCCTGCTCGCGACGTGTGAAGAAATCTGTCGAGCCGGCAGCGGGATCGGACAGTAAGCTGCTCAACCGGTCAGGATCGTTGCTGAGCTCTGCAGAAAGCGGCAGCAGCGTGTGCGGCATGTCAAAGAAGAAACGTGAATCGATTAGCGTGTGCTGTGTGCGTGCGGTATCGATGCGTTTTGCATCAGGGCGGTCCTGTGCCTCTGCGCTGCCGAGTGGTGTGAGTGATGCGCTGAGACACACCAGACAGAAAATGATCATCATTCGGAACGGTTTCCATTTACGCAGACATTGTCCATTCGATGTCGAGTTGACTGGCGGCATAAAAATTTCCCTTTTAGTGCGGCGTCTCTTCATCAAGCGTCCCGTATGTGATGATCGTTCCACAGGGCAAGCTCATTACAAGAGAAATGTACGATAATCCGCACACATTATCCATTGGCACTGATTTATCTTTTATACGGAAACGATTCTAAATTGATTCAATAATCTTTTTCTTTCATCGCCGAATAATGGAACAATGTAATTGATAATACGTATAATACCTTTATGCCTGATTTGTCTGCCGATGCACGACGTTATCCTCTATTCATGCTTACTTTCGGTGCGGATGACCCCCACGTGGCAACCGGAAATTTTCCCGAAAAAATAATATGTGCTTACATATTGGAGTGGATTCGAAAATGCGTTTGAAAAGAAATTTTGCGGTACTATCGCTCTTGTTGTGGATGATCTCACCTTCCATAGCGCAAAAAAACATCAGAGTCGATCGTAATCAAATCAATGAAATTGTTGAAAATTTAAAAGACAGTCTGAAAATTCCCGGGATCGCAGTGGGTATCGCCGTTGGCGATGAGATTAAATATGTGAATGTCTTTGGCTCTGCAAATCTCGAGACAAAAACACCGGTCAACATCAACTCTGTTTGGCAACTATGTTCAGTGTCAAAACAATTCTCTACCGTCGCCTGTCTTAAATTAGCCGGCGAGAACAAGCTGTCTCTTCAGGATAAAATTTCAAGGTATGTTGATGGCCTGCCTGAGAATTATTCAGAGATCTCGATTTTTCATCTTCTATCACAAACCTCCGGCATTAAAGATTATCTCAACGATAAAGGATTATATGGTGTTCCATGGGAATCGGTCAAAGAAAAAGTATTTTCCGATACGTTGAATTTCAGGCCCGGCGATGCATGGAGGTATTCCAATACGGGTTTCTGGTTGGCCGCCAAAATACTTGAAAAGGTGACCGGCATGGAGTATGACCGATATCTGACTCAGACGTTTTTTGATGAACTGCAGATGACTCATACGCAAAGAATTTCAGCAGAGCAGGTTATTGAGTCGAGAGTGAACGGCTATGAATATCGAGAAGGAAAATTCTATAACCGGATTGAAGATATGCATAAGTTCAGAGGACAGGGCGACGGGGATCTGATATCAACATTGAATGATCTTTTAAAATGGAATATTGCCCTGACACAGGGGAAGGTTGTAAAGAAGGAAATGCTCGCCGCTCTGTGGACTCCAACAAAACTGAATAACGGAAAAGAATTGGAGATCGCTCCGAACTCCGGGATCAACTACGGGTTAGGCTGGTTTATCAAAACAATCGATGGCAAAAAAATCGTCTGGACGCCGGGCGCCGGATTCGGTTTTTCGACGTCATCGCAATTCATCCCTGAATACAATATGTCGATTGTCGTTTTCTGCAATAAGAACGAGTTTTTAATGGCCGATGAGATAGGATTTTCAATTTTCAGAAATATTGCACACAAAAACTGAAAAAATTGGGGTTCCTGCTGGCCTGCGCCGTATAGCCAAGCGGCACCTCGCTCCAGATGATTACCCTGCAAGTCGCGGCTATTGACTTAGCGACGTAAATAATATATATTTAGGCTAGTATAACGACCTAAATTGCTATGATTATCCAAAGAACTATTCAAAAATCCCTGGAAGAAGCCCTCTTCAAAGGAAGAATTGTTGTCCTCTATGGCGCCCGCCAAGTGGGAAAGACAACGCTTGCCAAGCAAATCCTTGAAAAATACAGGAACGATTCGCTGTATTTAACATGCGATGAACCGGATATCCGAAATGCACTGACCGATACAACGTCGACCAGACTCCGGTCATTTTTTGGCCGATATCGACTGGTGGTCATCGATGAGGCACAACGTGTGAAAAATATCGGGCTTACACTTAAGCTCATCGCCGACAACTTGCCCGACATCCAGGTGATCGCTACCGGATCATCCTCGTTCGAATTGTCCGGGAAAATATCGGAAGCACTTACAGGCCGGAAACACGAATTGTTCCTGTATCCGTTTTCCGTTGCGGAATTGCAGCAGGCATATTCGTCCCTTGAATTTAATCGATTACTCGATGAACGATTAATTTTCGGGATGTACCCCCGTGTCGTCTTTGCGGGTCCGGACAGAGAACAACTTGTACGGGAACTTGCCACGAGCTATTCCTATAAGGATGTGTTGACGTATCAGGACATCCGCAATCCCGAACTGTTGGAAAAACTTTTGCAGGCGCTGGCGCTGCAAATCGGCAGCGAGGTGTCATACACCGAACTGGCTCAATTGCTTGGCGTCAACAAATTGACGATCGAAAGCTACATTCGAATTTTGGAGCAGGCATATATTATTTGCCGGGTCGGGCCTTTTTCACGAAACATTCGAAATGAATTGAAGAAGAAGAGAAAAATATATTTTCTCGATCTTGGTTTGCGAAACGCCCTGATCAATAATCTCAATCCGCTTGCATTGCGTCAGGATGTCGGAAGTGTATGGGAAAATTTTTTGGTGATCGAACGGATGAAACGAAACAATAATCTCGGCATTTGGACCAACAACTATTTTTGGCGAACCACAAGCGGTAAAGAAATCGATTACGTTGAAGATGCCGGGGGGATATTATCAGGCTTTGAATTTAAATGGAAAAAAGACAGCTTCTCCGCGCCCAAAGAGTTCATCACTGCGTATCCGCAAAGCTCGGTGAAGCTCATCAATCGCAGTAATTATTTGGATTTTGTCATCTGATCATCGATCCATCCATTGCTTGAACTGCGCAGCTTTGTCCTTCCCCACCACGATCTTGATTTTTGCACTCGGCCGCGTGTCGATCGTCAATTTCCCCTGAAAAAAAGAATGCACCTTGTGTATCGAATCAATATTGACGATATACTGCCTGTTGACCTTGAAATACTTCGCCGGGTCGAGCTCCTCCTGCAATTTTTCAAGCGAGAAATCGATGGGAACCTCCCTTGCTTCGAATGTCACTGCAAATGTGATTTTGTTGGCGCTGTAAAAATACGCGATATCCCTGACGGGTAATTTATAAAAACTCTCTGCAGAATGGATGAGAAATCTCTCGCGATATTCCGTGCGCGAATTCCGGATCGCGGCAACGATGTCGTCGTACCTGACATCGGTGTTCTTTTCACGCAGAAACTTCCGGCTGTATTCCTCGAACTTGTTGAACGCCCGCCGAAGATCATCAATGTCGAAGGGTTTCAGGATATAGTCAAGACTGTTCACCTTGAACGCCTGGATGGCGTATTCGTCGAACGCCGTCGTGAAGACGAGCAGGCTTTCTATGCGGACTTCCTTTAAGATGGAAAAGCTGATGCCGTCGGAAAGCTGGATATCCATCAGCACAATATCGGGATGCTTATGCGTGTTGAACCATTCGATCGCCTCGGCGACGCTGCCCATCGAGCCCACGATCTCGATTGAGTCATCAATCTCCCGAATCATCTCAGTCAGCATGCGCCGGGCGGGCAATTCATCTTCGATAACGACTAGTTTCATGGTGTCCACATTAATCATCCAGAAGGGCGACGGTCACTGAAAACTCCGCATCCGTTTTTTGTATGATGATATCGCGCGCAGCCAGGAGGCGATAGCGATCCCTGATATTCGTTAATCCTGTTTTCGTCGAATCGATCGCCTCTTTCAGACGGAGCGTATTCGTCACCGTCACCGCATCGGCAGTACGCGCGACGATTGAAATGACGAGCGGATCGTTCAGCGTCGCGCTGTTATGTTTGATGGCATTTTCAACGAGAATCTGTATCGTCATCGGAGGAATCTTTTTTTCCAGGGCATCGTCGGGAATGCTGATCTCATACTTAAGCGCCTCTCCGACCCTCGCCTGATGGAGATACAGAATCGATCGGATGAATTCGATCTCGGCACGAAGCGTCACGACTTCCTGATTCCGGCTTTGCAGGACGTAACGATACACCTGCGACAATTTTCGTGTGAACATGATCGCGGTAGGCTGATCGCGCGAGATTTCCGAAATGAGAACATTGAGGCTGTTAAAAAGAAAATGCGGATTCACCTGATCCTGAAGCAGCTTGTAATCGGTTTTCAGTTTCTCCTGCTTGAGCCGTTCGATTTCGAGCAGCGACGTTTTCCAGTTGTTAAAAAAATTCCGCGCGATATACACGCCGTTCAGCACGATGAGGAAAAATCCGCCGAATGCAAATGAATACACGGCAAACATCGGGAAATGCGAATCGGGGATGCCGCCGAGAAGATACCCCTTGATTGAAAACGTGATGACAACCACGGCAAGACTCCAGAGTATGGCTCCCCCCAGCTGCACCAGAAGCCGTTTTTGCGGATTCGTAAACCACGGCATTGTTTTATTCAACCGCTTGTCAATCAACAGATTCCCCTCGCTTGCAAGATTAAAAGTTGCGATATAAAGAATGTGCAGTGTCAAAGGATCCATCGGGATCACGAATGGATACACGAGATACATAAACTGTTGGAGCAATGCCTCCGCATAGACAGTGATGATCATCATCCGTATGAGACGCTCTCTGGTTTCCGCTTTCATGATATCCGGCTCGTGAAGCATCCGGCAGACGTCGCGGCCCGCCGGGTTATTCCTGTTTGCATCGTTCCCATTCCGATGTTTTAGTGAAAAATCCCACATGCACCCGGACAGACGCCTGCATGCCATCAACTGTGATTTCGCAGTCCTTCACCGCATCGAGCTGCGGCACGTAAATGGAGCCTGTATATTTATTCTCCGCAACACTATACGTAAGCCCCGAGAAGATGCAGCGTCCCAGAATCTTCGCAGCCTTCTTTTTGCCGACGGATTCGTTGACCCATACCACAGTTCCGGAAAATCCCTGGTCCTTCCCAATATACGAGATCTCGACGATACTTTCCCGGTCGGCGGTATACCATTTACCGAGGATCATCTTTCCGTCCTGGGCGGCAGCGCCAT
>DATGXR010000111.1:0-7614 GCA_035298825.1 Bacteroidota bacterium | reverse complement strand
GGATGCACAACGAGCGAGCAGGCCCGCGCGATTCTTCGTGCGGCGCTGCCGCAGCTTGAAGAAGCAGGCGGACTGGCTGCATCGAGCGAACGCTCGCGCGGTCCGATCACACGGCAGAGAAAAGAGCGGCAATGGGATTTTCCGAACGGCTGGCCGCCGCATCAGATCCTCATCTGGCACGGACTGATGCGCTATGGCGCCGACTCGATCGCGCAGCGGCTTGCCTATCGCTGGCTGTATTCGATGACAGTCAATGCCGTTCAGTATAACGGAACGATCACCGAGAAGCTGAACGTGGTGACGAGAACGCACGATGTGTTTGCCGAGTACGGGAATGTGGGTACGAAATTCGCGTACATCACGCGCGAAGGATTCGGCTGGTCGAACGCATCGTATCAGCTAGGACTCGGACTGCTCAGCGCGCACCAGCGATTGCTGCTCGATGAGCTCGTGCCGCCGGAGTGGATCTTTCACTAGTGGATGAAAGCGTGCGGCGATCAGTCCGACTGCGCCGGCAGCTGATTGAGTCCGATCAGGACACGTTCTGTTTCAGACAGGTATCCGATGATCTTCTTCACCGCAAGCGGCAGTTTGCGCACGAGCGCCGGCAGCGACATGATCTGGTCCTCAAAAACGAGATGGGGATATTTGAGCAGATCGATAATGACGATCCGGTACTTGCCCTTCAGATGCGTTTCGCACGTCGTTCTTAGATGGGAAAAAGCCATATGCGAACGGGGACTGTGCCCCGGAACATATAGTCTGAGAATCCACATGGAGTCCTTTTTTCTCCGCCGCCGCGGGGCGCGCGCAATTGCGGGCACGCCCGCATGTTTCTTCATACTCATGAGAGAACCTTGTGACATCCTTCCGTCCAAGGCGCAAATTCATGAATTCGGCGCAGAGAATCAATAGTCCAAAGGGATGAAAAAACGGTTACTCCTCAGGTTCCAGTCCCATATTGGCCGCCAATCGATATGTGTCGTCCGTGTGCGCGTAATTGGCGATCTGCACGCGCGTATGGAGCGACAGCTTATCAAGGATGTTGTGGATGTGGCTCTTGATCGTGTATGTCGACAGATTGAGCCGGGATGCGATTTCCTTGTTCGACAGGCTCTCGGCCACCAGGTGCATCACCTCATGCTCCCGTTTGGTGAGGCGAATACCGTCTCCGTTCGATGCCGGGAGGATGCCTCTGACCGCGTACTGGACGATCGTCGAAAACAGCGAGCTTGTGAGCGGAGGCGGAAGGATCTTCGTGCCGCCGGCCACAGTGCGGATCGTCGTAATGAAATCGTCTATCGTGGCGTCCTTCAGGATGAATCCCGATGTGCCGGCCTGCACAAACTCGAACACATCGGACTGGGATGGCACCAGATCCATCACGATGACTTTGATATCAGGGTGAGCCTGGCTGATGAGCTTCACGGCGCGCAGGCAATATTGGCTTCGGAGTCCCAGATCCAGCAGCACGACATCCGGCTTGAGTTCGTCAAGCTTATCGAGGATCTTTTTATTGTCTCCGAACGAGGCGACCAGCTTAATGTCCGGCTGGTCCTTGATCAAAGCCCCCAGGCCTTCGCGGAGAAGGCGGTTATCTTCGATCACGAGCAAACGGATACGTTTCATATGCTCTTATGTGGTTAGGTTGATGTATTCGGGAACCGTTCCCTTTTCACGAATTTCCCCGTCTCTCCGGGATCACGAATTCATTCCTTCATAAACGAACACGAAGATCTAGAAAAAGTTCCGCGCATCACACCCCAAAGAATTAGTTCCTTTTTCATCCCTTTGCCTTATTTCAGGAATGGGGTCTTCTTTCTATACTTTGTCAACAATGCGCCAAAAATTTTTTGTCGTACGGGCAGGACACACATCGAGGAGACTTTATGAATCGTTCACTACTATTATTTGCGGCTGTCGGTGTTGGTCTGTTCCTCTCTGCGGCAGAACCTCTCATGGCGCAGTTCGATGCGCCGGGACTCGGATTCGGGTTTTCAATCGGGGGAGCCTATGGCGACAACAGCAAGGCCGACGAATGGGCCCTGCAGGGCCGGGGTCATCTTCAATACATCATCGTACCGGAATACCTCTACGGTCAGCTTGGATTGAATTACACGAACCTTCGGGCCGGGAATGTGTACACATCGGAATTCCTCATGGCTGACAATCGCTTCCTGTTGGTTCCATTTTCGCTCACGAATCTCAATCCGTATCTCTATGCGGGCATCGGCGTGGCGAAGGTGCTCAAGAGCGGGACCGATTATCTGCCCATGGTGCCCGTCGGGGTGGGACTTCAGACCAGGATCGCAAATCAGATGCTGCTTGAGATGAGCGCGGGATACACGCTTGCGCTTTCGGATAAGCTCGACGGCCGGACGCGCACGAGCGCAACCACGAACACGTATACGAATCAGAAACAGGACGGGTACTTCGGATTCCTTGTGGGACTGACATTCAGCGGACCGTCCCGCGACAGGGATACAGACAACGACGGCCTGCCCGATAAGGTTGAGAAGCAATTAGGGACCGATCCTGAAAACCCGGATACGGACGGCGACGGGTTGTCGGATGGCGACGAGGTGAACAAGTATCACACCGATCCGCTCAAGGCTGATACGGACGGTGACGGCCTGTCGGATGGTGACGAGGTGAACAAGTATCATACAGATCCGCTTAAAGCAGATACGGATGGGGATGGACTCTCGGACGGAGATGAGGTGAACAAATATCACACCGATCCTCTTCGGGCGGACACGGACGGAGACGGCCTCTCGGATGGCGATGAGGTGAATAAGTATCATACCGATCCGTTGAAATCGGATACGGACGGCGATGGATTGTCGGATGGTGATGAAGTATTGCGCTATCGCACAGATCCGTTGAAGGCGGATACGGACGGGGACGGACTCTCGGACGGTGAGGAAGTGATGCGTTACCACACAGATCCGTTGAGAGCCGATACGGACGGGGACGGATTGTCGGATGGAGATGAGGTAAACAAGTACCACACCGATCCGCTTAAAGTTGATACGGACGGCGGCGGCGTCAACGATGGAGCGGAGATTGCACGCGGCACGAATCCGCTTAATCCTGCCGACGACATCCTTCGCGACACGACGCTTCTTGAGAAGGGGAAGAAGGTTGTGCTGCGTGGCATCAATTTCGAAACAGGCAAGGCGACGCTCACGAAGGATTCGGATCAGGCGCTGCAGGCGGCGTTGGATGCGCTGAAGGCGAATCCCGATGTGAACGTCGAGATCTCGGGACACACGGACAATGTCGGATCGGCAAGGCAGAATCAGTCGCTGTCATTGCGACGGGCGCAGGCCGTGAAGAATTGGCTTGTGAAGAACGGCATTCCATCAAGGCGGTTGCGCACGGTGGGCAAGGGAGCGGACGAGCCCGTGGCCGACAATTCGACACCCGAGGGCCGGGCCGAGAATCGGAGAATTGAATTTTACGTGCAGCAATAAATGCATTTTGCGGATTTCGGACGTCATCGATTAAATATTTTGCACCCCCCAATAGGGGGGTGCCAGCCATTAGGGGGGCCTCCATGAACGTACGCATTCCATTCTTTGGTTTGTTCATCGCATCGGCGCTCTGCGCCTTTCTATTATATACTTCCGCCGACGCGCAGATCAATCTGCAGGCCGGAGGCGGCATCGGCTTCGTCGTGGCCTCGGGGGATTTGAGCGGCACGACAGTCGACTTTTACAACGGTACGAAATACGGATTCTCGAACGGCTACACGCTCTTTGCGCGAGCACGCGGAGGAGTCGAAGTCGTCAATATCATGCTCGAGGCCGCATATACCTCGTTCAGCTCGCACGGCGATACCGAGGCGGGACAGGGATCCGCGAGTCTGTCGCAGAAGATCATCACATTCAAAGCGGGACCAGAGTACACGCTCGTTTCGCTGCCTGCCGCTCCCCTCAAGCCTTACCTGGGGATGAATGTGCAGCTGAACACGTTCAAAGGAGAATCGACATTCAACGGGGTGTCGCGTGTGCCGAGCGGAACCTACTCTATAGCAAGCGCGAGCCGCATTGGTATCGGGCTCGAAGGGGGACTCCTGGTTTCTGTCATGCCGGGGCAGCAGTTGGATATCAACATTTCGTATAATTTCATGAATGCGGGCAGCAAGGAATTCAACACGGTCGATCCCAATCAGCCGCGCCGAAGCGATTCGTATCTCTCATTAAATGACGACGCCGATCCGTTGTTCAGAAGCAGCGATACGATCCATTTCATCTCGGATAAGCGTTCGATACACACGCTCATGTTCACAGTGAGTTACCTCTTTGGGCTTTAAAAATTATTCTTCAGTACTTAGAAACATCCTTCCCACTTAATATCGGCAGAGGGAAACAATTGTACCTTTTGTAAGGAAACAATTGTTCCCTTTTTCGGTATTATTGCCTAAAAACATCCAATTTAACCTTTTTTTTCTGGCACATTTTATGCAACTCTTGGGGTGCACCCTTAATCGAAAGGTCACCTCAATGAAAAAAATAGACTTATTGCTCCTTTTCTGTATCGGCTTGGCGGTATCGCCTGTGCTGGCATCCGCACAAACACTCTCTTTTAACAAATCCAAGACTCTCCGTGTCCTGCCTCCCATTCACAATGTCACGCAGAATACCTACTATGAGGCGCTTCCTGCGGCCGTTGCTGCGGCTGTTGACGGCGATGCGCTCACACTTGCGAATGGAACATATCCGATCACGTCCACATTGAGTCTGAACCATGAGATATCGATTACAGGCCAATCGGAAGCCGGAGTGATCATCGACGCTACTGGCACTTCTGCAACCGAGTGGGCGATCAATGTGAACAGATCGAATACGTCGTTGAGTAATTTCACAGTGCATCCGAATGGCGCGACGGGGGGATATCCGATCCACGTATGTATGGCGCCTGCTGTCATCTCGAATATCTCTCTGAGCCACATCACGATCGATGGGGGGAGGTCTTCAGCTTTCGATTTCAACGGTGTAACGAATTTGAATGTGAGTTATCTTACTGCAGTCAATACAATTGCTGGCCCTGGGATTTCTTTTACAGGTTGTGTGAATGTCACGGCGGACCATCTTACAACAAGTAACAACGAGGGATGGGGAGTGGGTGTGTTCGTTTCGAAGCTACCGCCAAACGGTGTGGGAAGGGGATCGGACCATGTGGCGATCGATGCGTCCACATCAAGCTTTGGCGAGATGTTCAAAATTTTCGCCCAGGATGAGGCGGGACTTGTCAACACGAATATCACCGTCTCCGGATTTGAATACGAGGTGAAGAATCCTGCGGCTGCCGGATACACATTCTATTTGATCGACAGACCGGCGGCAATCAGTGCGGCATTTCTCGCACCTGATCCGATGCTTTCCACAGTGAAGAATACAGTGACCGGTCGGTATGAGGTTGATCTCGGACTGAGCATACAGACTGCGGTGAACGCATCGGCATCGGGAGCGACAGTCGACATCGCTGGAGGCATTTACGACGAATCGGTCACAATACAGAAGGATATCTATTTTGCAACTGTTGATCCAATCCTGCTTCCGCCGTCGACCACACCGACACCCGGACTCATCGTGCGCGATCTGACGATCGACAATCTCAATGGCTTCACGCTGCTCGGGATGCTTGGAGTGAATGGCACACTGACATTTGTGAAGGGCAATATCAATGCGACATCGCCAAACTCACTGACGCTTGGCGCCTCTGCGACAATGGCAGGTGAGTCAGGAACTGCGATGGTCTTAGGTGAACTCGTTGTGCGCAAGACTTCTGTCCCCGCGGGAACTGTCGAAACATTTGGCGGTATCGGTTTGGAAGTTTCCGGGATTCCGGCAGATCTTGGACTTTCACGCATCGTACGCACCACAGACCGCAGTGTTGGTTTGGGCGGCGAATTCAAGTCCGTATCCCGTATCTGGGAAGTGGAGGTTGCAAATCCGGCGACAGTGGATATGAAATTTTCGTGGTTCGCCTCCGAAGATAACGGCAATCTCTTTAATGCATTTGCAAAGGGGATAGTCTTCAGTTCGACTGACGGTTCTGTATGGACAAAAGTCGGAACGCCGGCGAATGTTTCAGGGGCATCCACTCGTTCGATCGCTGTGACGCTTGAACCAGGGAAATATTTCACGACCGGAAGCGCTGATGCGCCGTTGCCGGTTGAGCTCTCCAATTTCACCTGCACTCCCTCGGGTAAAAACGTGTTGCTTGCATGGAGCACGGCCACCGAGAAAAACAACCACGGCTTCGAAATCGAACGCCGCGCAGGGGACGCGCAATCCGCGGGAATGTCGGGCAACTGGCAGAAGGTGGCATTTGTTGAAGGCGCGGGCACATCCAACGCTGTCCACAGTTATCACTATAGCGACGCAGTCACAGCAGGCAGGTATGAGTATCGTCTGAAACAGATCGATCGTGATGGATCCTATGAATACTCGAAAGTCCTCGAAGCCAGGGTCGCATTCACGGCGGAAGATTATGGCATGACGCAAAATTATCCGAATCCTTTCAATCCTGCCACAACGATTCGATTTGCCGTAAACGCGGTCCAGCATGCAACAGTAAAGGTCTTCAACTCATTGGGACAGGAAGTACGTACATTATTCAACGAAACGGCGCAGCCTCAGAAGATGTATTCGATCGTGTTTGATGCAACGGGTCTTCCTTCAGGGACCTACTATTATCTGTTACGGACTGCCGATCGCAAAGAAGTCAAACGCATGACTCTTGTAAAATAACGGAATTTTTCAATGGGCAGTCTTCGAGGGACGGGCAATGGACATGCAACGGGAAAAATGGAAGGCACAGTGGTATGCGCTGTATCTTAGAAGCCGTTTTGAAAAACGCGTGCATAAAGATTTGGGAGGACTCGGGATTGAAACATTTCTGCCGATGATCGAAGAAATACATGTGTGGAGCGATCGCAAGAAAAAAGTGATGGAACCTCTTTTTCGGGGATATCTCTTTGTGAAGACGGATCTGCGCGATAAAGAAACGATCCTCCACACAGACGGTGTCGTGAAATTTGTGAATATCCGAGCGCAGCCATCGCCCATTCCGGAAAATCAGATCGAGTGGCTGCGGCGCATTATTGGCCACCCGGCTAATATTAAGCGGGAGAGTTATTTTGCTGAAGGAGAACGTGTTCGTGTCACGTCGGGACCGTTGATGGGCGTTGAAGGCCTTGTCCTTCGCCAACAATCGGAATCACGTGTTGTTATTACACTTACGGCGATTGCGCAATCCGTGTCAGTCCAGGTTCCGATTGATTTGCTTGAATCGATTCCACAATAAGAAGCGCGTATGTCGCAATTCTCTGGCACGATTTTATGATAATTAAAAACCACGTACCGAATAGGGACGGAAGCGATGAATTCATTTGAAATTGATCCCGCGGAAATTAAAGTGACCCGCGACCGGTATAAGCTTTGCCCATCATGTAATAATTATTCACACTTTGCCGAGGGACAGACGTATTGCATCCTATGCGGAACGAAAATGATCTGTGAATGTCCCGAGTGCCTGGAGCCGATTTTGTATCCTATTGCGAAGCACTGTCCTTCGTGTGGTACGGGATACAAGTCGAACATT
>DATGXR010000110.1:0-2141 GCA_035298825.1 Bacteroidota bacterium | reverse complement strand
CTTTTTTCGCCTTCCCCAGAAGGAACATCGGGATCGAGTAAATCAGCGTCAACAGGATCGCGCCCGCAAGAATATAAGTGGAGGGATTTGCAATCATGAATAGAGGCACGCGAACAGGCAACACAATCTCCAATATCGTCCTGCCCAACCACAGCAAGCCTTGCGAATATCCGAAGATGACCGCGGGCGCGGCTGCAACTTCTATCCTTGTCGAAAAATAAATCGACAGTCCCCCAAAGACAAATAGCAACAAGCCGACAGCAAGCACGCAGAGCAATACAACATCATGAGAGGCCGCCGAAAGTCTTGAAAATTCCTCGTTCGTCAACAGTTGAAACGGCCATGTAAAATGCAGCAATGCGAGCAGCAGTTCCATCACACCGCCCGCCATCAAACAAGTTGCCGCGACTCTCTTCAATCTCATGTTCCCCTCAAAATTTTTTCATTGTCTCGTGAATCATACGTCCACTCTGTGGTTGCATAGCATCGGCATACCTCGTCTGACCGATCATGCAGGCTGGCACAAAGTAATCATAACTTGCTACAATTGCCAACTGAAATATCTCTTGATTTTTCGGTCCATCAATTCTACATTCGTATGTATTCGATTTTCAAGGCAGCCTTCCTCGTGGCTGACTGCTGTAGGGGACACGCCTCTTCTCATCACAATAGAAAGAAATCCGGGCCATGCAGAATTACGAGAAATTAGGTGCATTCTATCTCGGCAAAGAATTCGACTCCGCCAGCCGCGCCGTCACAGATAACATCCTTCTCTATGACGCGAAAGATCTGACCACGCACGGAGTCATCGTCGGCATGACGGGCAGCGGCAAAACGGGACTCGCCATCTCGCTCATCGAAGAAGCCGCGATCGACGGCATCCCCGTGATCGCCATCGATCCCAAAGGAGATCTCGGAAACCTGCTCCTCGGATTTCCGAATTTGAACGCGGCGGATTTCAGGCCGTGGATCGACGAGTCGGACGCCGCACGCAAGGGCATGGATCCCGATGCGTACGCAGCTGAAACTGCAAAAACATGGAAGGATGGTCTCGCCAAGTGGAACCAGGATCCGTCGCGTATCGCAAAATATATGGAAGCCGCCGACCGCGCCATTTATACTCCCGGTGATTCGTCCGGTCGCCCGCTGCAGATTCTGAAATCGTTCTCCGCGCCGACCTCGGCTGTCGCGGCCGATCAGGCGGCGCTTCGCGAGCGCATCATGTCCACGGTCTCCGGACTGCTCGGTCTCATCGGCATCGATGCGAATCCGATACAGAGCCGGGAGCACATCCTCCTCTCGACGATCATCGACGGCGCATGGCGCGAGGGACGGAGTCTCGATCTTGCAGCGATCATACAGGAAATTCAAAAGCCTCCCTTCGATCGGATCGGCGTGTTCGACGTCGAATCGTTCTTCCCTGCGAAGGATCGCTTCACGCTGGCGATGTCGCTGAACAACCTGCTTGCATCGCCCGCCTTTTCGGCGTGGATGGAAGGCGAGCCGCTCGACATCCAGAGCCTGCTGTTTACGGCGGATGGAAAGCCGCGCGTGACTGTGCTTCATATCGCGCACCTCTCCGATGCAGAACGAATGTTCTTTGTGACAATCCTCCTGAGCGAAATGCTCGCATGGACCCGTTCACAATCGGGCACCGGCAGCCTTCGCGCGATTCTGTATATGGATGAGATCTATGGATATTTTCCGCCCACCGCAAATCCGCCTTCGAAGACGCCGATGCTGACACTCTTGAAGCAAGCGCGCGCATTCGGCGTGGGCGTGCTGCTCTCGACACAAAATCCGGTCGACCTCGATTACAAGGGATTGGCAAATTGCGGCACATGGTTCATCGGACGATTGCAGACCGAGCGCGATAAGGCGCGCGTGATGGAAGGTCTTGAGGGAGCGATGGCCGGCGGCAATTTCGATCGGCAGAAAACAGAGGCGATGCTCGCGTCACTCGGCGATCGTGTCTTCCTCATGCGCAATGTGCACGAAGATGACTCGGTCCTCTTTCAGACACGATGGGCGCTGACGTATCTTCGCGGACCGATGACGCTCGCTCAGATACAAAAACTTTCGTCTGCGAAAACGTCGCGGCTCACAATGGCAGCCGGACGCAAGCCGGATCAGAAGACAAC
>DATGXR010000109.1:0-5027 GCA_035298825.1 Bacteroidota bacterium | reverse complement strand
GTCGATGATCGGCCGCGTGAATTCATGATGTCCGTATGCATCGAGCGCATTGACCATGTATGCCGCATCGCGGATCCAGAAATGATGGTACGAAGCGGGACCGGGCGTAATCGAATCTCCGTCCGTGAGCAACAGGAGAGATATGAGGCTGCTGTTCAGAAGGCGGTTGAGTGTGGGGTCCGGCGTCGATATCGTCGCACCACGCCTGAGAAGATCGTCCCATTTCATTGTCATACGGTTCAGATGATCTGCTGCGGTGCCGCTGCACGTATGTGCCGATACGCTCTGTGCTGATTCACCAAGCGGGATGCACACCTCAATCTCGTCCTGTCCTCCCGGAACAAGATCAAATGGGATTCGACAATACGCATTGGCGAGCCCCGATTGACATTCGACTGCCGCAGTCCCTGCGACTGACATTGACGCATCATCCGCTCGACAATCAGCCGAAGCAGATTCGAAACGCGTCGCATGCCGGGCACTGTCGCCGTCCTCATATGTCGAGCAGTGCACCGAGGAGGGAGCCCGATCGAGTCTGAGGATGTCTGCATCATCGATGATGAAGCGAAGCGTCTCGCGTTCGAATCTGATCGACCGGATCATACCGACTCCCTCGGGATTGAACGGACGCATAGCGATGAACACTGAACCGGACGTACGGTCCGGGCCGGCATTTGTGACTCGGACAGTGTGGAAGAGCGTCGATCCATCGACAAACGTTGACAATCGGACCGGAAGCGTGCCGGCCACAAATTCAGTGACGACGACGGGATAGTGATGGAGGAGTGACTGTCGAACATTCAGGCGCGCAGGGATATGCAGGTCGCCTCCGGTTCCAATCCAGGTGTCTATCGACCAGCGGTCACGGAAAGGAGTTACCATGCCGGCCGGATCGACGATCGGTTCGAATTGACATTGGGGAGAGCCGACGGCGGTCCAGTTGCGTTGCGTGACATTCATCGTCAAGCCGAGGTGCGACCGTGGGACGAATGAAGGATCTGCCGGATCGAATTGGCGGCGGGCCCACAATGGGAATTCCCAATCAAGATTGCTTTGAAAAAATGCGAAATTCAAGAGGCCGCGTGAGAATTGCACTGCATTGACCGGCACCAGTTCCGTGGGCAGAGATTGCGTATCGACGCCTGCGAGCGTTGTGGCGGCCCGCAGCATTTCCATGGCGGCCGAAGGAATTCCGAATACACCGGCGAGGTGTGAAATGAGGAAACGGGGAATTTTCAATGCAAGGTATCCTGAGTGAATGAACGGACCCAATATCGTTGACACAAGGTTAAGATTCAAGATGTGTGCAACGTCTTAACAAAAAAATAATATTGGAACAATACCTTGGACATATTGCAATTGTATCTTATGCCAGTCTCGGAGAAGCATCAGCGCCTCCGGCTATTCGACACAGAAGGGACATTCATATGATCATCGCGCATCTTTCGGATCTCCACATCAACGGCAGGCTGTATCCTGAACGTTCCGAGCTGCTTCGGGCAACGCTCCGCGAGTGCGATCGACGGGGTGTCGGGCACATCGTCGTGACAGGCGACCTGTCGCATTTGGGTACTGAAGAAGAGCTCAATGAGTGCGTTGACATTTTTCGTGCATCAGGCTATTGGGATGCTGAGCGGCTGACTGTCACGATTGGAAACCATGATATTTATGGGGGACCATATTATGCCGAGGATGTGCTTGCATTTCCGGGCAGATGCCGTGAAACGGAATTCGCGAAAAAAGTCGATACCTTTGGCCGCATTTTTCATCCGGTAATCGGGACTGCGATTCGTTCGGAACGGGGAGCCTTGTTTCCGTTCGTCAAGCTTGTCGGAGAGATCGCATTTGTCGTACTCAATACGGTCGCTCCATGGAGTGCGCTCCGTAATCCGCTCGGATCGAACGGCACGATTGACGAAGAGCAATTGGGGCGGCTGCACCAACTGCTGAATGACAGCCGTCTTCAGGGACATCGGTTGTTTGCTCTGACACATCATCATTTCCATCGTCCAAAATATATTTCGCCATGCTCGGCGATGACGAAATTGTGGCATCGCATCGAAGGCCAGACGCTCAAGCTGTATGGCCGCAAGAAACTCCTCGATGTCTTTCGGCTTCATGGTGTTGAAAAAGTGCTGCATGGGCATGTGCACGAACATACCGAGTATCGTGCGGGTGGTGTCACATGTCTGAATGCGGGTGCGACGCTCCAGCCTGAAGCGGGACATGCGCGGAATTTTCATATCCTGGGCGCTGAGAGTGCTACGGTCCGAACCCACGAGCAAGACCGACTGTTGCATCGGTTCCCGATGCCGTTGCAACCGTCCATACAGAGACCCCGCTACGGATATTCAATCTGAAAGGAACATCGATAATGCAAGAGCAACCGAGGCAACAGATATCATTCTATGAGATGTTGGCCGGCATCCATACGCTGGAGGCGCTGCTCGAATCGCTTCCGCACCGAACGATCCGGCCCGGCAGTTCGAAACTGTGGCGCATTCTTTGGGATGACGCATCGGGCAAGATCGCCGCATATCTCTTGCGGACTTCATCTGTCCCGAGCGAGGGAGACATGCTCGAGGTGCTGCCTTTGGAAGAAGAGCGCATACGCCTCCGGCGTGACATTATGAAGATCTCTCAGTTCAATGTTGAGGCAGGTGAAGCGCTGTGGAGAAACTCGGCGGCTGTGTATATGGTGTCGGCGAACCTCCGCCTGTTCGTGCAATCCCTCAGAACATATCTCGAACATGAACGGCGTCTGATGATGCCAAGAAAAGGAGCCATCCAATGATCAGCATACAGTCACTTGCAACGATCCTGTTGTTTGCGCTGAGCCTTATGCGCATCCGTTCTCACCGCCCGTGAAGTGCGAATCAGAAAACGGATGACAATATGAGTTTGCCTGGGGTATCGATCCGGAATGAAACATAATCGAGTTGTGGCGACCGCCTGCCGGACAATAATCGGCGGCAATGGAAATGAGGAGCGGGGGAGGGACTCGAATCCACGACCAGTACATTTCAATTTGAAAACTATTGGTTATTGGATTCTCTTGCGCGAAGATATTAAAACAGAAATAGCCGTACAAATTGAACTCAAAATGAACAGCACTCCGCTAAGCGGGGAAATCATATTCGTTACAAACAAAATTATTGTTCCACCTGAAATAATTCCTGCAGCGAATAATAAAATGATTTTGTAAACAGTGAAATTCCATTGAGCATTCATAGAACTAAGTCTTCTATTATTTTTATTGGGCCGCAATAAGTTTGCATTGTTCATATAATGTTTCTGGCGCAATATCTGCACCATTAGGCCAGGAGATTGTCCCGCATTCTATCCGGGCATCTTTGAAAAAAGATTTATCCTTTAGAGGCTCAAAGATAGGCCCTTTCTTCAGATACGTGGAAAAATCGATATCTGCGTTCACTCCGTCGTCGAATTCAATTAAAAAAATATAGTCTCGCTGATATTGAATTTTTATGACCTCGTTAAAATTCCACATGCTTCACCCTCAATTTAATGGTGCGATGGATTTATTTCCATGCCATTCACGGCTCGATTCCAATCTTCTTCCAATTCTCCGATATGCAAATCAATCCATTCCCTTACCAATCTCATAGTACTTGTCGATAAATGATACAGGTAAATATTTTAATATTCAATAACTCTATAATCACATGAAAATTATACCGATCATTTTCATCTCTGTGGTTCATTCGAACCGGTTACTTTTTTCTTCGAACATCGCTATATTGTTCGTGACAAATATCGATGCAATTCGCCATGCCATCACCACTTTTTAAAAGGGAAGATCAATGCGCAATCGAATATTCTGGATGAGAATGATCGTGGCACTGTTCGTGCTGATCGGTATTCTTTCTTTTGCTTTGGACACGTATTTCGATTATCTCTGGTATGTGGAACTCGGCAAGGCTGCGATCTTCACGACGGCACTCTATGCAAAGAGCATCATCGGCCCACTGGTGCTGCTGATCGCGTTCCTGTTTCTGTACGGAAATTTCTCCTTTGCGAATCGAGCTTCCGGTGATATTGTCATTAAAAATCCCACTCCGGCCGGGGAGGTCATGACCCATACGGTTTCAAAGAAGACCATTCGGCGTGTATCCGTATTTATTGCGACGATTGTCGCGTTCTTCCTGGGCGTCGGGGAAGCAAATAATTGGGAAATGATTTGGCGATGGCTGCATCGCGTTGAATTCAAAACCGTGGATCCCATCTTCTCTCTTGATATTTCCTTCTTTTTTTTTACCCTCCCTTTTCTCAATGAGATCATACGCCTGGGCCTTGTTCTGAGTTTCGTGGCGATTGTGTTCGCGGTCCTGCTCTATTATTCCAAAGGAAGTTTGTCGAAGGAGCACCTGTCTCTCGCAGGTGTTAAGAACAGGAGCAGTTTGCACCTCTCGCTGCTGGCAGCGTTGATCATGGTGCTGTTCGCCGCAAGTGCGTATCTTGATCGGTTTGATCTGCTGTACGGCAATCATCAGGTTTTTTCAGGGGCGAATTACGCAGATTTGCACTCTCGTATTCCAATGTTGACGCTGCTTGCGATCGCGGCGCTCGCGGGCGCCGCACTGCTTGTCTTCAATGCATTCTCCACCGGCCATCGTGCGGCGATCATTGCCGTGGCGATATATTTTGCCGTGCTCCTGATCGGAGTCCTGTATCCGGCATTCATACAAAAATTCATCGTCGCACCGAATGAACTCGATCTCGAGAGTCCACAAATTGTGCATAATATCAATGCCACACTTGGCGCGTACGGACTAGACAAAGTGGAAGAGCTGGACCTCTCGGGCGATAAAGCGCTCACGCCCCGGGATATTGAAAACAATGCCGCAACAATTCACAGTATACGGCTCTGGGACCACGAACCGCTTCTCGATGCATTGAAGCAAATTCAGGAGATCAGAACCTACTACGATTTTGTTTCCGTTGATAACGATCGCTATTATTCCAACGGCGAACTGCAGCAATTCATGCTGTCCCCCCGCGAATTGAAT
>DATGXR010000108.1:0-18464 GCA_035298825.1 Bacteroidota bacterium | reverse complement strand
ACGGGGAAAGTCGATCGGACAGCGGTTCGTTCCGATGGAGCGGGATCTCCGGTTTTTGTGGGAGGAGCTGCTTCACGAAAAGCTGGATGAAAATAAGCAGAAGGTGCTCGAGGCCTCGCGCGAAGCATTGATCCAATGGGCAAAGAATAAGGGCGAGGGCAGCGATGATACGGACAATTTGACGGGTGGGTGAACGATGGAAGCAAAGATGCGGTTGAGTCTCTGTGTCTGTTATAAATTTCAATGATATCAACGATGATCTATATTTACGCATTCATCCCCGCATTCCTGATTATCTCGTTATTTTATTTTCTCGATAAGCACAAAGAGCCGGTCAAAGCGGTGGTGCATGGGTTCGTCTGGGGATGCGCATCGATCCTTGTATTGTTTGCGCTGCGCTGGGCGGTTTATTTCAACGAACCGGCGCAGGACGGCACATTCGTCAACGCATTTCTCACGGCATTCCTCTTTGCGGGTGTGCTCGAGGAAGCGGCGAAAATGTTCATCTTTATTGTCGCCATTTCCACGTATAAGGAATTCGACGAATGGTACGACGGCATCTTCTACGGCCTGTGCGTGGGAGTGGGATTCGCCTTCGTCGAAAACATTCTTTACTACAATCAATATTTTGCCGAGGCCGGAATGATGATTGTCTATCGCCGGAGCCTCTTCTCGATGCCGATGCATGCGCTCCTGGGCGGCACGATGGGATTCTTTTTGGGGAAGGCGAAATTTCATGCCGGCGGGACGAGGAAGTTCCGGCTCATTATCCTGGCGTTTCTTGCGCCTGTCGTTTTGCACGGACTGTTCGATCTCTGTTTGATGTCCGATTTTCTGCGCAGCATCGGCTGGCTGATCACAGCGATCTCTGTCGGTATGTGGATTTACGTCATCCGGCTGAAACAGATCTCTCAGACCTCCGAAGTATCGTCATGATCCGCCCGGACTCGCTCCCGGATTTTCCTCTCTATGACAACGATTTATTTTAACCGAAGGCACTTCACTTCAATTATCGGACGCCTGATGAAATTTTTCCTGCTGTTGTTTCCCGCGCTGTTGTTTTCACAGACACATAAAATCCATGGTCTTGTCGTCGACGATTCGACGCGGCAATGTCTTTCGTATGCGACCATTCGCGTCGAGCGGACTGATATTGTTGCTTCGACGAACAAGGAAGGCGCGTTCATTCTTGAATTGCCCGAAGGGGAATATGCTCTGCTTGTGACGTACGTCGGATACAATTCGAAAACCGAGACGATCTCGATTCCGAAACAATCGTCCGTCACAATCGGATTGGCGCCCGCGCTGATACAAATGCCCGAGGTATCGATCGCCGCCGATGCGGAAGATCCCGCGATCGAGATCATGCGCTATGCAATTAAACGGCGCGAGAAGAATTACGAGGGATTGAAGAATTACGACATCACAGGATACAAGAAGAACATCGTCTTCAAGGGCGATCAAGTCGCCATGATCGATGAAAAGTTCATCAAGCATGTGTATGAGAAGGGCAGGATGAGCAAGGAGTTCGTCTATTCAACGCATAAAACGGAAAACATCAAGAACCAGGCGATGAACATCAATCTCAATGTCGGCTGGGCGCTGTTCTTTGCCTACGGCAGCATCAATGTCAGAGTGGGCAAGGCGACAAGCACTCCCGTATTCCCGCTTGCCGATCGCGCCCTGCAGTACTACGACTTCAAACTGCTGCAGACGAAATATGCCGGCAAGAATGCGACGCATATCATACAGGTCATCCCTCGCACCAATCTCGAACCGCTCATCAGGGGGAAAATCTTCATCGACGACGCCACCGGCGCCGTGATCGGCGCTGATGTTGAAACAAATGAAGGATGGCGCCTTCCGTTGGTGCAATCGTTTGTCATGAAGATCCAGCAGACGTATGCGAACTACGACGGCTTTTGGATTCCGCAATACTCGGAGCTCTCGATGGCGGGGAAGATCAGCGCGCTCGGCGGCTTGTTCAGCATGGATAGGATGGAAATTTCCGAAGTCTATTCATCCAGTTCCTGCAAGGTCAACGGAACGATTCCTGATTCGCTGCGTCTTGCCCGGCGTTCAAAATACGGCGGCTATACGACCGATACGACCAAACGCGTCTCGTCTCTCAAGCGAACATGGAAAACGAAAAAAGCGCCGGAGGAGGATGAGGTCACATTTGAACCGGCTGCTGCACCGCCTGAACTCTCTTCAGCTGCAATGACGACAATCCGTCCGCTGCCGCTCACCACGAAAGAGACAGTTGCCTTTGCCAGGCTCGATAGCACACAAACGCTCGACAAGATCCTGGCGCCGAAGGGAGCCTTGGGCGCGATATCGTCGTCCTCATCCGATCCGGGATTGTTTGGCGGCATGTCGTCTGCAGCGAGGAAGTACGGAATGATCCACAATAATCGTGTGGAAGGTGTCTCGCTCGGCGCGCACATTGAGAGCGACGAGATGTCGGATGATTTTTATTACAATGCCGCGGCGTTGTACGCATTCGGCCTGAAGCGTATTGAAGCCCAAATCGGCGGGGGCTTCAATCTCGGCGACGATCATTTGGATCGCATCGATGCCAATGTGTGGGATGATGTCCGGCCCTGGCAGACGTCGACCGACATTTCAAAAACAATCAATACAATCGGCTTCACACTGACAGGAAAAGATTATTTCAATTATCTCCGTTCCACAGGTATCAGTCTCGGTATTCACAAATACTTCACGGATTATTCCTTTGTGAAACTATACTTCGCCGCGAGCCGGGAACGTTCCGTTGCCGATCAATCGATTGTGTCGCTGCGCAAAGACCGCCGGCTCAATCCCGCGATTCTGGAGGGACAGGACAACACACTGCAGCTTCAACTCGGATATCGATCGGATGACAGTCGATTCGAGACCTGGGGCAACTACTCTGTTGAAGTGAATGCCGCGCTGTCACATCCGAACATTGGCAGCGATTTTAATTATCAGCGCGTATTCGCGACAGTGAATGTGAACATTACCACATTGTATGCGACGATGTTCAGCAGTCCCTTCATTGCACTGAGAGCTGAAGGCGGCGGCGTGTTTGGAAACAAATTCGGCATGCAGCATATGCCGGCGCCCAACGCTTCGCTTTCCGTGTATGCGCCATTCGGCGTGCTCAAAGGGTTGCAGCAATATGAACTTGCCGGAGAGCAGTGTATTGCAGTGCAGGCTGAACACAACTGGCAGGCGCTGCCGTTTTTCATGCTTGGCATGAACTCAGTCGGGGCAACCGGTCTGCAGATCATCACCGGCGCAAGCGTCGCCAATGTCTGGAATACGACGCCGTTCTATGCGGCCGGTAGCACCTGGAAGCCGTATTGGGAAGCGTATGTCGGTCTTGGCAACATTCTGGATGTTTTACGAATCGATGTGATCCGCACGTCGCGGAAGCAGACCGTGGTGCGCCTCGGGATCTCGACGCTGATTTGAGAATCGCAGCGCGCAGCATCGAAAACATCCGGCAGGACGATTGAATTTCTTATCCTTTGTCAATGCGCCACCAGGGGTGATCATCAAATTTTTCCGTCGTCGTTCAAACACCGAGCGTCAGCGCTTCATCCGGCTTTCACGTTCTCGCGCAAAGGCGTTTGATGTCAATACGACATACCTGATCGTTTTCCGATTGGCTGTGTATGTGATATGAATTGTCGAATCCGATGCCTGGATCACAGCCGGATAACTGAACTCTCCATCTTTTTCATTTTCGAGACGGCAGACATCGTTCCAGTGCTCTCCGTCTTTCGAAACGGCGACAGTCAGAATATTGCGCCCGATCACCCAGTCCTTGCCGTGCTCAAGCGGATTATACACGAGCACGATCGATCCGTTGTCGAGTGCTGCGGCGTCGATGCCCGAATTGGGATTAGGCAGCGATGTGGCGCTCAGACGATCCCAATGGTCGCCGTTGTCCCTCGACCATGTTTGATAAATCATATTTTGCCGGCTGCGGCAAAGCATCTGCAGTCTCCCGTCTTTGTGGCGTACGATGCTCGGCTGAATGACCCCGACTGAATCGTCAGCCTCGATGTCAATCCGCTTCCACGTTGTCAATGCCTCGTTCGTGATCTCTAGATGGACCGTCCATTTTTTTTCGTCAATACTTTCCACACTCGAAGGACAGAGGAGTGAACCGTCGTCGAGCTGGAGGGGTTTGTTCTTGATCGGGCCGAGAAATCCCGTCGGCAGCGCTTCGGGAACAGTCCAATGCCTGCCGTCATCCGACGATCGGATGACCATGCCGCGCCATTCACGCGGATTGACGCCGACCTTATAAAACAGATAGAGCATGTGATTCTTCGTTTTAAACAGCACGGGATTCCAACACGGCAACCGTTTGCCGGTTGAATCAATTCCCGTTGCTGCTTCGATCGGCGCGGTCCATCCGTCCTTCGTCGATGTCGCAATCCAAATACCCACATCATTCGCACCCTCGTACGAGCCGGCGAACCACGCCGCCAGGTATCTTTCCCGGTCAAGCTCGACGATCGTGCTCGCATGGCACGCGTTGAACGTGCCTTCAGGAAAAATCGTCGCGGCCTTGATGATGACACCGGCAGTGTCGTTCAATGACTGAGCGTTCATGGGGATGGAGAATAGAACCATTGCATACAGGACAGTGCCGAATACGTGTCCGGTGTGTGTGATAGTTTGCATACGTGTCTGCCTGTGCGGGTTTTACGTGCATGATGTTGATGGATGACAGTGATGGAACGCTGTCTTACAAATTGCGTACTATGAAAAATGTGTGCAAATAAATCTATAAACACAACCCGGGCGCTATTGAAGCCCGGCACTTCCCGAAGAAAAATTTCGGCGAGATGCTTGATTTCCTTGTTCGTGCAAGCGATATTGTCCTCTGATTCAATCCATCCGTCTTCCCTTGTTCAGGACTTCTGCAAGACGACGACGCAAATTTCATAGCTGTTGTTTACCATTCCATGAAGGGCAGCGTCATGGAAACGAAACGTTGGATACTATGGGCGGTGTTCTCCTTCAGTCTTTCACTTCCCTCGAATGTTAACAGTCAGCCAGTGATTTTTGGTAAAATGGACGCCGATGTGCAATTGGTGAGCACGAGTCGCGCCGAACAAGGCGCCGCCGGATCGCGCATGCGTCTCGCAACAAATGCTTCACGCATCGGTGCCAGAGGAAGCATGGCGTTGGGAAGCGGCCTGGAAGCAGTCTGGCAAGTCGCCACACGTGTCAATCTCAACGGGGCGGAAACCGGAGGCGGAGGCGGTCTCTTCACGCTTATGGGCAACACACGCGTCGGCATTAAAAGCAATTTCGGTACCGTGTTCCTTGGAATATGGGACACTCCGTTCCGGCAGGTGTTCGACAAAATCGATCTTTTCGATCAATCCCATATCGGAAGTCCTATTGGCATGTTGGGCAGCATCGGCAATTGTATCGGCGGGACTGGAATGTTGCCTGCCACGGCACAGGGATTCCATCCGACTGTGGCGAACGTCAGCGTCGCTTCGACCGGCTTCCATCGCCGGCAGAAAAGTTCGGTGCACTACTGGAGTCCGCTCTTTCAACAGATACAGCTGAAAGTAGCCTACAGTATGGACGATCCCGCCAACAAAACCAGTATCGCAGATCCTGCTTTATTCTCGTCGTCCATTTCATACGACAGTGAGCCGGTGTATCTTGCGGCGGCGTATGAGCTTCATCAGGATCTCAAAGCAGTGAAGGGCGCGAATGTCGAGGGCGTGGATATGGGAGCGCGTTTGGTCTGCGCATACTTTCGAGGTGCAGGAAAACTCGGCGTGATCTATGAATTGCTCAGCTATCATGCGCCGGCCACCGGCACCACACAACGTGCGGCCATCAGCGTTTCAGGCTCCTGCCGTTTCGGGAATGTGAACCTTGGGGCGGTTGCTACGCATGCCGATGCCCTCTCGGGCACAAACGACACCGGCGCTGATCAGTATTCATTGCGCGCCGGATATTTTCTTTCCGACGTCGTCGAACTGTTCGCTCAGTATACCGTCATACGCAATCGGACGAACGGTACATATAACTTTGGCGACGGTCTTTCACTCGCCACCGCGCCTGGCGCCAGAATTTCCGGATTCGGCATGGGGATCGCATACGCATTGCAGCCGGGTTGATTTGATCGCGCACAATCAATTATCTAGAAGTCTTTAAAAGAGGATCGTCAGATTATGACACCAGTCAGTAAAAGCATCGAAAATGGTTTCTACATTCTCATCGGTGCGGTTGTGTTGTTGGGACTCTACTTCAGCAGTTGGTACAGTTATCTGTTGTTCCATACGCTCATCGAGATTGTCACCATTTCGATCGCCTTCACACTGTTCATCCTCACATGGAACACGCGTAGATATTTGGCGAGCAATTATCTCCGGCTGCTCGGCATCGGGTATGCATTCATCGCCCTGATCGATCTGGTCCATACCTTTGCCTTTAAAGGTATGAACATCTTTCCGGGGTATGGAGCAAACCTGCCGACACAACTCTGGATCGCCGCCCGCTACCTGCAGGCATTCACACTCGTCGCAGCCCCGCTTTTGATGGAACGCAAACTGGACGATCGTTTCATCTTTGCCGGATATGCAGGAGTTGTTTCGCTGCTCGTTGCATTGATTTTTAATACCCTGTTTCCCGAGTGCTACATCGACGGACAGGGACTGACAAGTTTCAAGATCAACAGCGAACACATCATCATCCTTATCCTGCTCGTTGCGTTCATCATCCTTTACAAAAAGCGCAATGGGTTCGACCGTCGGATTTTCATCCTCATCACATTGTCCCTCATTTGCACAGGGCTCTCTGAACTGTCGTTCACCGCCTATGTGAGCGTCTATGGATACGCCAATTTGATCGGCCATTTCCTGAAACTCGCTGCGTTCTATCTCATTTACAGGGCGATCCTCGTCACGGGATTGAGAGATCCGTTTAATCTTATTTTCAGGGATCTCAAGCATGCTGAAGAAGCGCTTCGGATGTCGCACGACTTGCTCGAAGAAAAAGTAAAAGACCGTGTCGCCGAATTGCATGAAAGCGATGCGCGGTATCGCTCGCTTATCCGTAAGGTCCAGGCCGCAATCATCCTGCACGATGGACAGGGCCGGCTCCTGAGTTCTAATCCATTGGCTCAGGAATTGCTAGGACTTTCTGAAGACCAGATGCTTGGCAAAGCGCTGATCGATCCACAATGGCACTTCCTGCGGGAAGATGGAACAGTGATGTCGGTTGCTGAATATCCGGTCAGTGTGGTGATCTCGACGCAGTGCCCGTACAGGGGCCAAATATTGGGAATCAATTCCCCGGACAAGAACGATATCACGTGGGTGTTGGTGAACGCCGAACCGGAATATGACGATACGGGGAAAGTGACGCTTGTGATCGTTTCTTTTGTGGATGTCACAGAAAACAGGCGGGGGGTTGAAGCGCTTCGTGAAAGTGAGAAACGATACCAGATTGTTGCCGACAACACGTATGACTGGGAGTTTTGGATCGATCAGAACGGGCAGTTCAAGTACATTTCCCCTTCATGCCGGCGCATCACCGGCCACACGGAGGACGAGTTTATGTCGGACCCTGACCTGTTGAACCGTATTATTCATCCGGCTGACCGCCAACGTTTCAAGGAGCATCATGGACACGTGATGGCCGAAAAGTCGCCGGGAGAAATTGAATATCGCATCATTCTTCCTGACGGAACCATACGATATATCGGTCACCTGTGCCAGCCGATCTTCGATGAACAGGGCCGGTACCTGGGGAAACGCGGGAGTAATCGCGACATCTCGGAGCAGAAGCGGGCGGAGGAGGAGATTCGAAGCCTCAATCAGGAATTGGAACAGCGTGTGATCGACCGTACTGCACAGCTGTCGGCAGCAATCAAAGAGCTGGAATCGTTTTCTTATTCAGTGTCGCATGATTTGCGCACTCCACTACGCGGCATCGACGGATTCAGTCAGATGCTTCTTGATGAGTATCAGGACAAAATTGACGAACAGGGGAAAGGATATCTGCGGCGCGTGCGCAGTGCGGCACAACGAATGGCACAGCTCATCGATGATCTGTTGAACCTCTCACATCTTAATCGCCGTGAAATGAATATCCAGAAAGTGAGCCTGAGCGAGCTTTGCCATGAAATTTCCGCCGATCTTCACACCGCCCAGCCTGATCGCGACGTTGAGTTCATTATTCAGGATGGGATCGAAGTTTTCGGCGATGTTCAATTGCTGCGCAACGTGATGGAGAATCTGATTGGAAACGCATGGAAGTTCACAACGATGCATGCAACGGCGCGCATCGAATTCGGAATGCAGGTCCGGAAAGAGTCAACGACATATTTTATTCGAGACGACGGCGCGGGATTTGAAATGAAATTTGCACAGAAGATATTCGGCGCATTTCAACGTCTTCATACTCCGGCCGAATTTCCCGGATCGGGTATCGGGCTTGCAACCGTGCAACGGATCATTCACCGGCATGGCGGCCAGGTGTGGGCCGAAGGCGAGGTTGAAAAGGGAGCGACATTCTATTTTACACTCCAACCTGTCTTGGCCGACGATGCGCTTTTCCCGCGAAAGGATGGTTGAGTGAAACAACTCATGAACTCCACGAGAAGAAGCATTCCGGCCGTGCTGACGATCCTCCTGATGATTGGAGGAACGATGACTGTGCGGTCACAGGAGAAATCCGTTACGTCATCGCCTGAAAAGAACTGGGACGATGCGATGAAGAATCCCGTGGACTGGTTCGTGTGGGGCGCCGATATGCGCTTGCGGCATGAATCGACCGAAAATTCTTCGCTGACCGATGCGGATCCACCAGGGTATACGCAGAGTTTCGAACGTTTGCGTTTGCGCGAATGGAACACATTCAGTCCATGGACGGCGTTGGAGTTCAACATTCGTTTCACTTGGGAAGGCCGTCATTACTGGCTGCCCGCCTCAAAAGCAGAATGGGATCGATCCGAGATCGTGTTCGACAACATCAACGGCAAAGTGAAGTTCCGTGAGATCCCGGTGATGCTGACAGTGGGCCGTCAGGATATCGTCTTCGGAGACGGGTGGCTGGTCTCCGATGGCACTCCTCTTGACGGTCCCCGCACCACGTATTTCGATGCCGTTCGAGTCACTGTCGATCTGAAGGAAATCAGGAGCGCGCTTGACCTCGTGTATATCGATCAGGCATCACGATCCGATCGCTGGTCGCGGCCCATCTTCAGCAAGAACATTTCGTTGATGGAACAGGATGAACGCGGCGCGATCGTCAATATGAGCATGAAGCTGAATGAACGGACGCAGATCGAACCGTATGTCATCTACAAACACGACCGCGCGGTATTGACAAAAGGCGACAACGGCGATGTGTTCACAATCGGCAGCCGTCTCGATAATGACTTCGACAACAATATCTCCTGTCATGTGGAAGGCGCATACCAATTCGGCGAGCGCAAGAATACGGTGTTGTTTCCGGGACAAGACAGCAGTCTGTCCGCATTCGGCTTCAACAGTCGCATCACGTACAGCTTCCGCGACAGAGTGAAGAGTCAACTCTGGATTGGGTATGCGGTCCTTTCGGGCAATGATGCACGCGACGCGCACAACCATCAGTTCGATCCGCTGTGGGGCCGTTGGGCTCAGTACAGCGAACTCTTTCCGAATGACATCGACCGGCCGGGGGATCGGAGCAACCTTCAGCGCATCAACCTCGGCTGTCTCGCCGAGCCCGCCAACGGAATGTCGATTCAGGCAAACTATAGCGCGCTGTTTGTGTATGCAAATCGTTTTTCGGGCACCACGGGATTCAGTGACAACGGGAAATTCAAAGGCCAGTTGTTCACGGCCCTTGTAAAGTATCAATATAACCGGTATTGGAGCGGATTGCTCCTCGGCGAGTACTTTATACCGGGGAACTACTATGAAACACCCATGGGCGACGGGCCGCTTCATACACGCAATCAGCCGGCATCTTTTTTACGAACACAGGTGGTCTTCACTTTTTAGGATCCCATCATGAGCAGGAAAATGAATCGAACAGTATTCCGAAATCATGCAGAATGCACGGCGGCGAAGTGTCACGCGCAACGAGCGGTGCGTCTTGTCCTGACGGGAATCTTGTTCACGATGTGTTGTGCCTTCCATGCTCTTGCTCAGCAATCCGATCGAGACACACTACTGTTTCTTGGCAATAGGAATATTGCTCCGGTCGTCTACCTCGATGGCAATATTCCAACGGGCGTTGCTGTCGACATTGTTCGCGCGATGGCGGCGCATATGCATGACCCTGTCAAAATTGTCGCGATGGATTGGCGGGAAGCGCAATCGCTTGTCATCCAGGATGAAGGGGATGCACTGATCCAAATTAATCAGACTGAGGAGCGCAAAAAAATCTATGATTTTTCGGAGACGCTGCTCGAATCGCAATTTTCGATTTTCGTCCACACCGACCGGTTAGGCATTGTTGGAATATCCAGTCTGCGCGGCTTGCGCGTGGGAGTGGAAGCGGGAGGGCTTCCGCGATCGGTGCTCGAAAAAAATCCCGATATCCAATTGGTCATCATTCCAAATTTCCTTGACGGATTCACCATGCTGAAGGAAGGCACACTCGATGCAGTCGTTGTCGATTATCGTGTCGGATCGTATGTGCTTGGCAAACACGGGATTCGTGACATCAAAGTGAGCGGAGAACCGATCGCATTTTCCTATTCGTCGTTCGCAGTAAAAAAAGGAAATGCTGAATTGCTGAATGCGATCAACACCGCATTGCGGACGATCAAAGCCGACGGCACGTATCAGAACATCCTTGACAAATGGAAGCCGACGGAAGGTTTTTTTCAAACGCAGGAACAGATCACCCGGCAGAGATACCGTATCGCCATATTCATTTTGCTGCTGTTGTTCATCACGACGATACTCTGGATCGTGATGATGCGAAGAGAGTTGTCGAAGAGAAAAATTGCCGAGGCGAACGCGGTCAAAGAGCAGTCCACACTGCGCGGCATCATCGAGAGCGCCAATGCGCTGATCTTTTCTGTGGACCGACGCTACTGTTACACCAGCTTCAACACAAGGCATGCCGCCGTGATGAAAGCAAGTTACGGCGCGGAAATCGAACGCGGTCGCAATATGCTCGAGTACATCGCATTGGCCGACGATCGCAATGTTGCCAAATCCACCATCGATCAGGCGCTTGCGGGCAAGCAGTTTGTGGAAGAGGTGTATTCCGGAGAAGACCTTCAGTCGCGGCAATATTTCCAGGTTTCACACAGTCCCATTCGCGATGAATCAGGAAGCGTCATTGGTGTTGCGGTGCTTGCGCAGGATATCACCGGACGCAAACAGGCGGAACAGGAGATCAAGCAGCTCAATGAGGATCTCGAGAGGCGTGTCTGCGATCGCACCGCTCAATTAGTCGCCGCGAACAAGGAACTCGAAGCGTTTTCGTATTCCGTGTCGCACGACCTGCGAGCGCCGCTGCGCGGCATCGACGGATTCAGCCAGGTGCTCCTTGACGAGTATCAGGACAAGCTTGACGGCGATGGCAAAGACTATCTGCGGCGTGTCCGCAAGGCCGCGCAACGCATGGCACAGCTCATCGACGACTTGTTGAATCTCTCGCGTGTGAATCGCGGCGATATGACTATCCAGCAGGTGAACCTCAGCACACTGGCACGGATGATTGCCGACAGTCTTCACGAAAACCATCCTGAGCGGCGCGTTGAAATCATTATCCCCGATGAAATCAAGGTGCGGGGTGACGCCCGGCTTCTGCGTCTTGCATTGGAAAAGCTTTTCGAGAACGCGTGGAAATTTACTTCTCATCATCCGACGGGCCGCATCGAGTTCGGCAAGGAGCTGCAGCACGACCGGACCGTGTATTTCGTCAGAGACGACGGCGCAGGCTTCGAAATGAAATATGCGAAGAAGCTGTTCGGCGCATTTCAGCGTCTTCACACCGATGCTGAATTTTCAGGGACCGGGATCGGGCTGGCCACCGTCCAGCGGATTATGCATCGGCACGGTGGCGATGTGTGGGCTGAAGGCGAAGTCGAAAATGGAGCGACCGTCTACTTTACACTCAACCATGAACTGCCGCAACAGGAGGATATTCCCGAACCGCATAAGACGTAACCTGTCAGGCTCCATCCTGCCGTCTGTACCCCGCATCCACCAATAGTTGTACGTGGACAATTTTCTGTTTCATCGATCCAAAGGCCCCAATTCCTGAACAAATTGTTCACCAGGATGTTGAGTCATCGAAAAACGACCGCTCGTACCCCTCGATTTACCTTCCGGAACAATTTCATTTTAGGTGACCCCGAATATTGCGATAATTATCGGAGTATGATGCCCTTCCTGTAGGACGAGAGGGAATCATGAACGCCTATAATCCTCAGCAAAAGCCATCGCCAATCCGGGTACCGGAAAATCGGCGATGTGACTTTGCACCCACAGAAAGGGCTTGCATGATGCTAACGTTCAAAGATCTGAAATTCAGGACAAAGATAATCCTTCTTGTCGGATTCTTTTTAATCGGATTCATTGTCTATGGCGGATTTGCATTATTCACATTAGATTATCTGCGCGTGAATGGTCCGCTCTACACGCAGATCGTTCAGGGGAAGGATCTCGTTGCCGATATCCTGCCGCCTCCTGAATACATCCTTGAATCTCATCTTGTGACGCTGCAACTCATGTCCGAAAAAGATCCGGCCGAGGTTCAGGTGCTGCTTGCCCGTTCCCGCTCGCTGCAGAAAGAATTCGAAGTTCGCCATCGCTATTGGAAAGAGACATTGCCCGAAGGGGAGATGAAGGAATTGCTTCAGGTAAAAGCGTACGATCCTGTCATCAAATATTTTGAGATCCGCGACCGTGAATTCATTCCGGCGATCATGCGGGGTGACAGAGAGGCGGCGAAAGCGGTTGTGGATGGCCGGATGAATCCATTGTATGCCGAACATCGGCGCGCCGTCGATTCGATTGTGGAGTTGGCGTCGAAGGCGAATTCGGCGGATGAAGCGATGGCTGCGGAGATCATTCGCTCACGCATTATGATCTTGCTTATCATTGCCACCGGATTTATTGTGCTGTCAGCAATTGTCAGCATCATGATTTATCTTTCAATCAGCAAACCAATGGCTTGGCTGCAGAGGATATCGAAGCAGGTTGCCGACAAAAATTATGAATTGAAAGAAGCGGCGTTACAGATAGCGGACGGCAATGCCTCTGTGGAAGTATCGCCTTTGCACGAAACCATCACACTCACGACAAACGACGAAATTGGCGCGCTGGCACAGTCGATTGATACAATATTGCAGTCGCAACATGCTCTCGCCGATGCGTTTACCGCAATTACAGCCGTCCTAAAAGCCGTTATCAGTGAAGCGGACATGGTAACGCATTCGGCAATCGAGGGACATTTGAACACGCGTGGGAATGTCGAAAGATTTCATGGCAGCTATCGTGAGATCATCAAGGGGCTCAACAATACAATCGGCGCGCTGATCCTTCCGATCAAAGAAGGGTCGGATGTGCTGCAGATCATGGCGACGAATGATTTCTCCGTGCGTATGGTAGGTGATTACAAAGGCGATTATGAATTGATCAAAACAAGCATCAACAAACTCGGCGATTCATTGTCGAAGGTGATTGCGCAGGTCAACGAGGCGATCGCAGCAGTGTCGAGCGCAAGCAATGAAGCCTCATCGAGCACGGAAGAATTGGCGGCGGGCGCCCAGGAGCAATCGCAACAGGCGGCAGAAATTGCGACGGCGGTCGAGCAGATGACTCGGACGATTATGGACACGACAAAGCATGCTGCTGTTGCGGCAGAGGCGGCAAAGAAGGCGGGTGAAACGGCAAAGACGGGCGGAGCTGTGATCACGGATACTGTTGAAGGAATGAACCGGATCGCAGCCGTTGTCGAAAAATCGGCAAGAACCGTTGAAGAGCTGGGCAAATCCAGCGATCAAATCGGTGAGATCGCGCAGGTGATCGATGATATTGCCGATCAGACGAATCTGTTGGCGTTGAATGCTGCTATCGAAGCCGCGCGTGCCGGCGAACAAGGCAGGGGATTTGCCGTGGTTGCCGATGAAGTACGGAAGCTTGCGGAACGCACCACGAAGGCGACAAAGGAAATCGCGGCGATGATCAAACAAATACAAGACGACACCAAAGATGCGGTCGAATCGATGTCGTTGGGGACAAAAGAAGTTGAAGCGGGAAGGCAGCTTGTCGACAAATCGGGGGCATCGTTGCGGGCCATCATCGACGAAACAAATAAGGTGATCGAAACGATTACGCAGGTTGCGGCGGCAAGCGAGGAACAATCGTCTGCCAGCACGCAGATCCATGATAACATCGAAGCCATTTCAAGCGTCACCGAAGAGACGGCGGCTGCCTCGCAGCAGATTGCCCATGCGGCTGATGATCTGAATCATTTGACGCATGATCTGGAGGAAATGACATCCCGGTTCATCATCGACAATCGGGCCTCCCATACATTGCCTGGGAAGTGGATTGTCAAGGAGGATGGAGCCCTGGCTAAACGCGACGGTGAAAAAATCGTTGATTTGGATGCCGCTATCCGCGCGCATAAGTATTGGAAGTTGCGGCTGCAAAAAATGTTTTTAGGACAGGAAAAGTTAACCGAAAAAGACGTTGCCAACCACAAAGAATGCGGATTCGGGAAATGGTATTACAGCAGCGCCAGCAAGGAATTCGAGTGCGATCCTCACTTTGTTGAAACGGGGAAAACACACGAAGAATTTCATTTGGCAGTGAAAAAGACCGTGGGGCTTTTCAATGCCGGGCACCGGAATGAAGCCCTCGAAGCGGCATCGCTTGTCGATGAATTGAGCGATAGGATTGTCAATTTTCTTCATGCGTTCAAATCATAATGTGACGTCATTGTGAGCCAGCCGGCGCACACCGGGCGGGCGGCGTACCTTCTTTACGCCGTCCGCCCATAACATTTCATAATGCTTTTTTCAACAGGGACCGACGCAAGCGACGTTCGTGTGTGGTTTGGCGGGAGCGCGATTGTGCGAATCGAAGGGGAGATCAGCAGACAGGGAGTGTAATCGTAAATGTGATGCGCGAGCCCGTGGCGTTTCGGTATTCAATTTTACCTCCGTGCATATCGACAGTCTGCTTCACAATTGACAATCCCAGTCCGGTCCCGGTGATGTCTCCGATATTTTTTCGTGGGGAGGATGAATCGGTGAGACATTTCAATTCATCTTTCGTCACTGCGGTCCCCTCGTACGAGACCGACAGGATCAGACTCTTGTGCTGCTCGGCCGCAGTCAACATGATCTTCCCGCCTTCGGACGAATATCGGACCGCATTTGAAAGAAGATTGACTGTCATAATTTTTATCAGATTTGCATCCACAAGATATTTCTCATGAGTGAGGCGCGATTCGTACAAAAAATCATGATGCGATAACAGCAACGGCCGGATATCGTCGACGAGCTGGTCGCAGAGCGATCGCACATTAACGGCTTTGGGCCTGAACGTGATTGTCTTGGTGTCAACTTTATTGATCAGTAAAATGTCATCGATCAGTTGAACAAGATAATGAACATTCTCCTTGATCCGATCCACCTGGCTTCGAAACAGCTTCTCATCCCAGGTTCTGCCGAATTTTTCGAGCAGCTGGGCGGATGAATGAATGGTCGTCAGAGGTGTTTTAAACTCGTGCGAGGCCGTTGAGATAAACTTTGCGCGCAGGGAATTCAGCTCTTTTTCTTTTTTCACGATCCTCTTGAGCAGGCGTTCTTCCGTTTTTTTATATTTCAATTCAAGGAGTAATCGCTCTCTCCTGATTGTCGCATTTCGCAATTCCCGCTCAATTGTCGGCAGCAGCCGCGAGTAGTTATCTTTTAAGATATAATCATGGGCGCCGGCTTTCACTGCCGCCGCTGCGACTTCTTCACCGATGGCGCCCGAGACGACGATAAATGGGATATCAACGTCGGCTTCCTGAAAAAGTCGCATTGCATCCAATCCGTTGAATCGTGGCAGCATAAAATCGGAAAGCACAATGTCCCAGCGCTTTTCATCAAGCGCTGATTTCAAAGTTTCCGCAGTTTCGACACGTTCGAATTCGACAGCGTAACCACCCTTCATGATCTGACGCATGATGAGTAACGCATCATCTACGGAGTCTTCAACAAGTAATATTCGCAGTGATGTAATCATATTATCCTTACATGGTGGACAGCTTGCCGGTGACAGCCTGCTGTGATTCTCACTGATCGGGCGGATGAATCCGTTTCAATCCGTCAGGGAGCTATAGTGATTATCGACAGATTATGACACTCCTCAATACCGCTTGAGCACTCCGAACAACCGTCCGAAACAATTCGAGGCGAGAAATGGGCAAACCTTCCGATACTTTCAGAGAACTTTATTGTAGTCGCACAGTGGCAGAAACACACGCCAAAAAAGTTGGTATGATCAACACACAACCCGCCCCGAAAATTCAGGCGGGTTTTTTTATTTAAAAAAACGCATTTTTTCCCTTCCTCCTGTGTTCTACTCATTATATATGGCGGCAAGTCAGGGACGCGTCATACAAACACCGATGGTTTGGCGTGCCCGATCACAATCACAATCGAAGGAGGGACGATCATGTACATTATCCGTGAAGTATTCAACGCCAAACCGGGGCAGGCATCGAAGCTTGCAAAATTAATGAAGAAGGGATTTGGCGGCGAGCCGAGCGCCCGCGTGATGACCGATATGGTCGGAAATTACAATACGGTCGTTGTCGAGATACAGACGAACAGTCTGGCCGAGTTCGAAAAACAAATGCAAGATTACAAGTCGGGAAAACCTGACCCGAAAATGGATCCGAAGGTTGCAGAGGAAATGTCGAAGTATACTGAAATGTATCTGACCGGGAGAAGGGAGATTTTCCAGGTTATCGATTAACAAGCCAGCCGACAAAATGGGAGCAGCTTGAGAAATTTGTTCCGCGCTCCAAATAGTGGACCTGAGCGTCTGTATTTGGAACGGAAAAATTTGTATAATAATTCGACCGGGGTGTGGCGGAGCAGAACGTGCGAAAGCACATGCCCAAGCTCAGGCGAGAGATGCACTCATTCTAATCTTGGATCCATTATGAAGAATGAAAAGATGTTGAATCAGGAAGCCGGAAATTCGAAAGGCATCGATGCGAGTGTCCTCGGACGAACCCCCGCTGCCGAAAACGATGTGAATGAATACACATCCGAATTACAGGCCGTGAATGCGCTTCTGAAAGAAGAGATCGAGGTGCGAAAGAATGCGGAAAAAGCACTGCACCGGAGCCAGGATGAATTCAGATTTCTTTTCGACACGATGGTGCATGGAGTCATTGTTCAGGATGCCGACAGTACAATCATTGAAACGAACGATGCTGCCTGCGAAATCCTGGGATTGACGAAAGACCAATTCCTGGGCAAGACAACATACGATCCGAGATGGAAACTGATTCACGAGGACGGGTCCCCGCTGACTCCTGCGGAAATGCCCTCAAACATCGCCTTGCGGACCGGCAAACCCGTTGTCGATGTTCTTATCGGCGCCTACATTCCCGAACGGGATACGTATCATTGGATACTCACGAGCTCCACACCCAAGTTCAGGGATGACGAACAGCAGCCGTACCTGACGATGACGACGTTCACCAACATCACCGAACGCAAGCAAATCGAACAGGAACGCCAGGGGCATCTGCGGTTTTTCGAATGCATGGATCAAATCAACAGGGCCATTCAGTCGAACAACAATGTGGAACAGATGATGAGCGACGTGCTCGATCAGGTGCTCTCGATCTTTGATTGCGACCGGGTGTTTTTATTGTATCCATGCGATCCGGCTACACCGACATGGACAGTCCCGATGGAACGCACGAAGCCTGAATATCCCGGTGTCGGATTGATGGGGACTGAAGTGCCGATGGATCCTGATGTCGCGCGGACGATCGAATTGTTGCTCTCGGCCGACGGTCCGCTTCAATTCGGCCCGGGCACGCCGTATCCGCTGCCCGCGGAGGTGTCGAAGCGGTACGGGTTCAAGAGTCTCATGTCGATGGTGCTGTACCCGAAGGTGGGGAGTCCGTGGCAATTCGGCATTCATTATTGCGCCCAAGAGGTCGTGTCCTCAACTGAGGATGTCCGCCTGTTCCGTGAAATAGGCAGACGGTTAAGTGATGCCTTGATGTGGAAGGGAGAAACTGAAATGGTGGCGGACTCGGTTGTGCAGACCTTTGCGGGCAACCGTCGAAATGTCACCGTCTACGTTTCAGTGTGTCCGGGATTTGAGAAAACACTCTCAAAAGTACTTGTTTCACTCGTCGATATTACAGAGCGCAAGCTGGTGGAGAATGCGCTGCTCAGGAGTGAAGCAATTCTTAATGAAGCGCAGCGCATCGGCAGACTCGGCAGCTGGGAGCTT
>DATGXR010000107.1:0-5791 GCA_035298825.1 Bacteroidota bacterium | reverse complement strand
GTGTTCTTCACGGATAAAGATACTGTCATCAGTTTTATCAATCAGGCAGCCTGCGACTTGTTTGCCATACGCAAGGAAGACACCGTCGGAAAAATGTCTGTGAAGGACATCGTGGGAAGCGATAAGTCGACACGGGCGACGCTCGCGGGCACAGTTGTGAAAAATGTCGTGTTCACGTTCGTCAATAAAAAAAGCGAAAAGGTGTCGATCCTCGTTAATTCTGTTCCTCTTCGAAACACGAAGAACGAAGTTGTCGGAGCCTGTATTTTATTCGTGGATATGAGCGAGGAGGAAAAGAAACACAAGCAGTACCTGACCGAACAAACAGCCATTTTTGCGAATACCCTGAAACAAGTGGCTGATGGAGATCTGACACAACGAGTGAACCTCGACAAAAACAACGACTTGTATGCCCTCAGCAATGATCTTGACAGAACGCTCGAAGGACTTGAAAACGTGATCAAAGAAGTCGCTCTTGCCATCGAAGCAACGGCGAATGCGGCAGGCCAGATATCTTCTTCCTCGGAAGAATTGGCGGCTGGTGTGCATGAGCAGGCGCGTCAGGCCGAAGATGTCATCAGCGCGGTGAGGGAGATGACTTCGACAATCCATCAGGGACACGACGACGCTAAGCGCGCTTCGGAGCAGTCGTGCATCGCCTCAGAGAATACGCAAACCGGATCGGCGCAGGTTGAAAACACACAAAAAGCGATTGAAAAGATCGTGGAGACCACACAGGAAACTGCGAATAATATTCAATCGCTTGCCCGAAAGACGGAACAGATCGGTGAAATAACAGCCATCATCGATGATATCGCGGACCAAACGAATCTTCTCGCCTTGAATGCGGCGATTGAAGCGGCGCGTGCCGGAGAACAGGGGCGGGGATTTGCGGTTGTGGCCGATGAGGTGAGAAAACTTGCCGAGCGCACGACAAAAGCGACGAAGGAAATCGCAGAAACGATTAAGGCGATACAAAACGAATCAAGACAGACCGACTTGCAGATGCAGCAAGCCGGCAGTGTGGTGTCTGAGGGAGTGCGGTTCACCAAGGAAACTTCTGCGTCGCTCGCTGAGATCCTCAGGGCGAATGTGAAAGTATCGGAAATAATTTCTCACGTCGCCGCGGGAAGCAAGGAACAATCAGCAGCAGCTGAAATGATCAGCAGGCATGTCGAAGGAATTTCAACCGTTACGCAGCAGTCCGCTGCCGGAACCGAGCAGATCGCACGAGCCGCCGAGGATCTCAACAGGCTGACGATCAACCTCCAGGAGCTGATCTTGAAATTTAAGCTCAGCGGGACGACAGGCGATGGCGCTGCGAGGAAACTTGCCAGCCGATAAACCGTCTGCAGCTGTCGCCGGTTTGGGGTCTCACGTGAATGAAATATTCCTAAGCATTGCAGAAGTTCAATACCGGGACTTCAGTCCGTTATGCAACAATCTGAATTTTGCGTGAAACGCCTTATCGCACCGCTTCCCACCACATCGGCGTTGCTTCCGTATGGTTCATCCTGACGCTCTGTCCGATCATGGGATGGAGGATGGGAATATTCAGCCGCTCCGCTTCCTTCGTGACGCGCACGATGGATTCGTCCCACGCGTGGAGCGACAGGATGAACTTACTCCAATGGATCGGAATGAACTTGCGTGCCTGCAAGTCTCTCGCCGCCTGCACTGTCTCCTCGGGTTTCATGTGAATATATTTCCAACTCTCATTATACTGGCCGCACTCGATGAGTGCAAGATCGAACGGTCCATACATCCGTCCGATCGTCTCGAAATGCGGGCCGTAGCCTCCATCACCGCTCAAGAAAATCGATTGATGCGGAGTCTTCAGCACCATTGAAACCCACAGCGTATTGTTTCTCGTGAGGCCGCGTCCCGAAAAATGCCGCGCGGGTGTGGCGGTGATCGTAACACCGTTGCCGAGGTCGGCCGATTCGTTCCAATCCTTTTCGATGATGCACACAGGATCGAACCCCCATGCTTCAAGATGTTCACCGACGCCGAGTCCTGTAACGATTGTGTTGATCTTCGGTTTGAGCTGCATCAGCGTTTCGTGATCGAGATGATCCCAATGATCGTGCGTGATGAGCAGATAATCGATCTCAGGAATATCCGCCGGCGTGTATGCGTCGGTTCCGGCGAAACTTCTCGTTGTGATCGGTACAGGAGAGGCGCTTCCGCACAGGACCGGATCCACAAGAAATCTCTTTCCATCGATTTGCATGAAATACGATGAATGACCGAACCATACGACCACATCGTCGTGACGATTGAGTTCGAAGAGATTTGTTTTCACAGTCGGCAGTACGCTCGGAGGCGTGCTGCGGCTGCTGCGGTCAAAAAGGAAATCCTTCGCAACGCCGAAAATGCTGATGCCTTCCTTCATCATTGGAGTCGGGAGCTGATTCTGAAAATTGCCATTGCGGAAATTGGGGGAGCGCTCGATCCGCTTCAGCCGCTCACCTGAAGGCGAATGGCCGAATTTTGCCTGATGAAGAAATGCGCCGCCTGCGCCGATAAAGACGACTACTATAAGGAATGAGATCATGAATAGCTTTCTTGCCTTCTTCATTGGGTCTTTTTGGTAAGGATTCTTTGGGCGGTTTTTATCTGCCGTCCGTGTCGTTATAGATAATAGACGTTGAAGCCACGCAATTATTGCATGAAAGAAATAAAAATTCCGGATTTTTTTCACAACTTTTTGACCAATATGGCGTAAAACATAAAAACGATGCCAGCCAAAAAATATCAGCTAAATCAACTTTGTTCAGTTGCCCGCTTCGCTTATTAAAAGTGCGTAAATAATTACCGAGCCAGCCTATAAAATTCGGGACAGCATTGTTTTTTTTTACGCGCTCTCCGTTGCTAAAATGGCGGCAGCATTCCCACAGCGGGTCGCGTATGGGATGTCTCGCTTGAACTCTTTGAATAAATCTTGCATATAATTACTTAAATCTGTACACTATCCCAGGAAAAAATTGAACGACGGATTACAAAGGGACACTGGGACGTCGATAATATTCTGATTGATGATCGACCGGCTGCTACTCGCGTAAGGAATGACCTACCCTCAGTCGATATTCCGCCATCGGTGGGAATAACGCTCGCCATGACCGTTCAAATCAGCTATCAAAAATCGGAGTCAGTTCATGAAGATATCGTACCGTTTAACGGTCTTTGTACTATTTTGTACTCTTGCGTGTGGTTGTTCGCTTCCTTTGCCGTTGTTTACATCGGGCTGTCCTGAACGTGTCATCACTCCGGAACTATTGAAATCCCACATCGAATATCTCGCATCCGATAAGATGCTCGGACGGAATACGCCGAGTCCGCAGCTCGATACATGTGCGCAGTATATCGCCCGGGAATTTGATGCAGCCGGACTGGCTTCCGTGAATGGAATCCGTTTTCAGCCTGTGCGCATGATGAAAGTCAAGCTCGGGAAGGATAATATCCTTCGTTTCGAAAAACACGGTTTGGCAAAGGCGTTCACGATCAAAACTGATTTCGTGCCGTTCGAATGCACCGCCAACCGCGAGGCGACAGGCGCAGTGGTGTTTGCGGGGTACGGCATCACCGCTCCCGAATACAATTACGACGATTACCAGGGACTCAATGTGAAAGGAAAAATTGTCGTCGTCATGCGGCACGAGCCGGGAGAGGAAGATTCGAAATCAGTATTCAAGGGGAAAGAGGCGACAGAATATTCCGGCGTGACTAAAAAAATGGAGATCGCCATCTCGCACGGCGCAGTCGGTATGCTCGTCATGACGGATCCGCTCAATCATGGCTCGCTCACTCCGCGTGGCTTCCCATGGCCGTCGCTCTCCCGAAATATTCCGGAGGACGCTCTGCCGCTCTCATTGGAGATCGAAGAGAACACAAAAATTCCGGTAGTGCACATCGGGAAAGAGGTCATTGCATACCTGTTCGGAAGTGTCGACTCGCTGCTAAGCATCCAGAAGCGGATCGACAGCACATTCAATCCAGCGTTCTTCGAAATTGATGCCGTTGGAGGCGATGTGCAGACCACGACTATCCTCGAGCATGCTTTGGCCAACAACGTGGTTGGTTTCCTCGAGGGCTCTGATCCGATTTTAAAAGATGAAGTGGTTATTATCGGCGGACATTACGATCATGTCGGCTATCTCAAAGATGCGCCTGCCGGAACGGATTCAATCTTCAACGGGGCTGATGACAATGCGTCCGGCACGTCGGGTGTCCTGGCCATTGCCCGTGCCACCGGTATGATGAAGGAACATCCGAAGCGGAGTCTCCTTTTCATCACCTATTCGGGTGAGGAAAAGGGTCTCTTCGGATCCCAGTGGTATGTCGACCACCCGTTGATACCGCTCAGTCGCACCGTCGCCGTGATCAATCTCGATATGATCGGGAGGAACAGCGTCGATTCAATCGGGCTCATCGGATACACGAGATGCCCGCAGCTCGATTCGATTGCCCGCGAAGTGGACACCGATCTGGGCATCCAGCATGCGTTCGAGCGCTTCATCAACCAGAGCGACCATGCCTCGTTCATGAAAAAAAATATTCCGTTCATCTTCTTCAACTCCGGCGATCATCGCGACGTTCACAAGGTCACCGACAGTCCGGACAAGATCAATTATGAAAAAGCCGCGCGGGTCAGCAGGTTTGCCTTCAGGCTCGCGCTGCACATTGCCAACGACAATCACCACTATAACGTATCATCCACCACACATACGGAGAATCCATGAAACGAACAGTCATTGCAGCTATCGTCCTTGCGCTGGCATGCACGAGTGCCTTCGCACAAGATTTCACATTCAAATACAAGAAGGATAAGACATATCGGTACGGTATGACGTCCGCCACCGCGATCACGCAGGAAGTGATGGGAAAGGAAATGAAGATCAATGTCAATTCCGACATGATCTACCACATCGATATCCGTGACGTGAATGCCCAGGGCGACATCACATATATCGCGGCGATCGATTCCTCGAAGCAGACCGTTCACAATCCAATGAAGGACACGACCATCGTCGGCGGTGAAAGCATCGGGAAACGTGTTGAATTGAAGATTTCCAAAGAAGGTAAAAAGCTCTCTGCAACGATCCTCGATTCCATCGCGGTTAATCCCATGGGCGGCGGCGACCAGCGGTTGCAGGCGTTTCGCGAACATCAGCTCGATGCTTCCGCATCGGCGAAGACCGGTTCAACATGGAATGCGGCAACAATCGACACAGTGAATCAATCCGGATTGAAACTCGTCGTCGATTCGAAATCCGTCTACACTGTGAAGGGGAAGGAATCGAAAGCCGGTCACGATTGCGTCGTCGTTGAGTACACAGGTACGATGAAACTTGACGGCAAGGGCGCGATGATGGGAATGAACATGACGGCTGAAGGCAACGGCAAGATCGCCGGAACATTCTATTTCGATACGGCCGCCGGAGTCGTCATCAACGACGACAGCAAAACGGATCTCGACATGACGATTGCAACGACCGGACAGCAGCAGATGGTCATCCCGGTGACGCAGACAGTGAAAATGACACGCACACTGCTCGGGAATTGACAGCGGGTGGGCGGCCAAGCCGTTGAATGTTGTGCGGGTGTTGTGAAGAAGCCTCTTGCAGATCGCGTGATCCGCAAGAGGCTTCTCATTTTTTGCAGGACTTAGAGGCATAATTTAATTTTCCTGACCGGTTTGGCGTTTATTTCATCAGAATCATCTCAATCGCCTTCACGAAACCGGCGCTCTGCAGCCGCGCAATATACACACCGCTTGGCAGATGGGATG